>NZ_JWLN01000004.1:0-226600 GCF_000814065.1 Pseudomonas sp. C5pp
TTTACCCGCGAAAGGGCCGGAACAGGCACCGCCGGTTCAGCAAATTTTGGTCCCGGCCCAACTTCAGGTATGATATCGCCCCTTTTTAATCCCCCAGTCAGGCGATTTCCCATGACCAACCAGGCCGCCGAAGTCGCGAAGCGCCGCACTTTCGCAATCATTTCCCACCCCGACGCCGGTAAGACCACCATCACCGAGAAGCTGCTGCTGATGGGCAAGGCCATTGCCGTCGCCGGTACCGTGAAGTCGCGCAAGTCCGACCGCCACGCCACCTCCGACTGGATGGAAATGGAGAAGCAGCGCGGCATCTCCATCACCACCTCGGTGATGCAGTTCCCGTACCGCGAGCACATGATCAACCTGCTCGACACCCCCGGCCACGAAGACTTCTCGGAAGACACCTACCGCACCCTGACCGCGGTGGACTCGGCGCTGATGGTGCTCGACGGCGGTAAAGGTGTAGAGCCACGTACCATCGCCCTGATGGACGTGTGCCGCCTGCGCGACACGCCGATCGTCAGCTTCATCAACAAACTCGACCGCGACATCCGCGACCCGATCGAGCTGCTGGACGAGATCGAAGCCGTGCTGAAGATCAAGGCCGCGCCGATCACCTGGCCGATCGGTTGCTACCGCGACTTCAAGGGCGTGTACCACCTGACCGGTGACTACATCGTGGTCTACACCCCAGGCCACGGCCACGAGCGCACCGAAGCCAAGATCATCCAGAAGCTGGACTCGGACGAAGCCCGTGCCCACCTGGGTGACCAGTACGATTCGTTCGTCGAGCAACTGGAGCTGGTGCAGGGCGCCTGCCACGAGTTCAACCAGGAAGAGTTCATCAACGGTCAACTGACCCCGGTGTTCTTCGGTACCGCGCTGGGCAACTTCGGTGTCGACCATGTGCTTGACGCCGTCGTCGACTGGGCGCCGCGCCCGCTGGGCCGTGTGGCTCACGAGCGCACCGTGGAGCCTGTGGAAGAGAAGTTCACCGGTTTCGTGTTCAAGATCCAGGCGAACATGGACCCGAAACACCGCGACCGCATCGCCTTCATGCGTATCTGCTCGGGCAAGTACGAGAAGGGCATGAAGATGCGCCACGTGCGCATCAACAAGGACCTGCGTATCGGCGATGCGCTGACCTTCTTCTCCTCCGAGCGTGAGCAGCTGGAGGAGGCCTATGCCGGCGACATCATCGGCCTGCACAACCACGGCACCATCCAGATCGGCGACACCTTCACCGAAGGCGAGGCGCTGGGCTTCACCGGTATCCCGCACTTCGCACCGGAGTTGTTCCGCCGCGTGCGCCTGAAGGACCCGCTGAAATCCAAGCAGCTGCGCCAGGGCCTGCAACAGCTGGCCGAAGAAGGTGCTACCCAGGTGTTCTTCCCCGAGCGCAGCAACGACATCATCCTCGGTGCAGTCGGTGTGCTGCAGTTCGACGTGGTCGCCAGCCGCCTGAAGGAAGAGTACAAGGTCGAGTGCGCCTACGAGCCGATCACCGTATGGTCGGCCCGCTGGATCGGCTGTGACGACAAGAAGAAGCTCGAGGAATTCCAGAACAAGGCCATGGAGAACCTGGCTATCGACGGTGGCGGGCACCTGACCTACCTGGCGCCGACCCGGGTCAACCTGTCGCTGATGGAAGAACGCTGGCCGGACATCAAGTTCCGCGCTACCCGCGAGCATCACTGATTTCGAGAGCTTGCTCCTGATTTTCAGGGCCTGCTCCTGACCCTTGTGGGAGCGGGTTTACCCGCGAATGCGTCGGTAAACTCAACATCGCATTCGCGGGTGAACCCGCTCCCACAGGGACCGTGTTAAGGCCGAAATCAATTCCCGGCCTTGATACTGGTCCAGATCCGCGTGCGAATACGGTCGATCTTGGCCGGCATCGCCTCCAGCGCATACAGCTTGCCCATTACTTCCTCGCTCGGGTAAATCATCGTATTACCCTTCATCGCCGGTTCCACCAGGCCGTCCGCCTTGAGGTTGCCGTTGGCGTATTGCACATGGTTGCTGATGTTGGCCATCACCTCCGGCTGCAGCAGGTAGTTCATGTAGGCATACCCGGCCTTCTCATCCGGTGCATCGGCCGGCATGGCAACCATGTCGAACCACATCGGCGCGCCTTCCCTGGGGATCGAGTAGCCCACCTTCACCCCGTTCTTCGCCTCCTCGGCGCGGTTCTTCGCTTGCAGTACATCCCCCGAGAAGCCCACCACCACGCAGATGTCGCCATTGGCCAGGTCGCCGGTGTACTTCGAGGAGTGGAAGTAGCTGATATACGGTCGCACCTGCATCAGCAGCGCCTTGGCCTTGTCATAGTCCGCCGGGTCCTGGCTGTGGTGCGGCAGGCCCAGGTAGTGCAGGGCGATCGGTAACAGTTCAGGGCCGTTGTCCAACACCGCGACGCCGCAGCTTTTCAGCTTGCTCATGTACTCGGGCTTGAAGATCAGGTCCCAGGAGTCCACCGGGGCATCGTCGCCCAGCACTGCCTTGACCTTGTCGATGTTGTAGCCGATGCCGGTGCTGCCCCACAGGTATGGGAAACCGTACTGGTTACCCGGGTCGTTCACTTCGAGCGCCTTGAGCAGCACCGGGTTGAGGTTGTGCCAGTTGGGCAATTGCGACTTGTCCAGGCGCTTGAGGGCCTTGCCCTGAATTTGCCGGGCCATGAAATGGTTGGACGGAAACACCACGTCATAGCCGGAGTTGCCGGTCATCAGCTTGCCGTCGAGGGTTTCGTTGCTGTCGTAAACGTCGTAGGTGGGCACTATACCGCTGGCTTGCTGGAAGTTCTTCAGTGTGTCGGGGGCAACGTAGCTGGACCAGTTGTAGATCTTCACCGTTTCGGCGGCGCCGGCCACGCTGGCGGCCAGCATCAGGGGGGCGAGAAGGAGCGTGCGCATGTCGGGGTTACCTTGCTTTGTGTGTTGTTATCGAAGGCAGGCGATCAGCGGATCAGAAAATAAGGACGTAGGTTTTGCGCACGGTCTCCTGGATGTCCCAGGTGCCAGTGCTGTTGGCCGGTAGCATCAGTGCGTCTCCGGCTTCTATGAGCAGGGGCTCGCCACCGTCGGGGGTGAAGGTGCAGCGGCCCTTAATGAAATGGCAGAACTCCTGCTGCACGATCTGCCGCCGCCAGCGCCCGGGAGTGCACTCCCAGATGCCGGTTTCGACGCCGTCGCTGCGTTCCACGCAGGTGACCGAAGTCAATGCAACGGGGGCGCCAAGCGGCACCGCGACCGGGTTGGAGCTGTCGAGCACGGCGCTGTCGGTGTTCTTGAAATGGGTGATGCTCATGACCGGTAAATCCTGTGTCAGTGAGGGGGAAAATCAGCGCATGAAGCCTTCCATGAAGTCCGCAAGATTGCTGGCAAGGCGCCGCCTCCAGGGCGCACTGGCGGGGTTGGCGAGGGTCCGGTCCTCGTGGACGAAGCTCTGGATGATCGCGTTGTAGCCCAGCCATCGGCAGGGCTCGGGTGGCCAGCTGGCCAGGCTTGAAAGCGGGCGGTTGTCGAGCACCCAGGGTTGCGCGGTCAGTTCGTTGTGCTGGTTGAGGATCAGCGCGGCCAGGGTGCGCCCGCCCAGGTTGGTGGCGCCGACGCCTTCGCCGCCGTAGCCGCCCGCCAGGGCGATGCCGCGTTGACGGTCGCAGAGCATGTGCGGGCGGAAGCGCCGTGCCATGCCCAGGTTGCCGCCCCAGGAATGGGTGATACGCACGTGCTTCAACTGTGGGAACAACTCGCTGAACAGGTAGCGGCGCAGCTCGATTTCCTGTTCGTCGAGGTTGAAGTTTTCGCGCAGGCGGCCACCGAAGCGGTAGCCGCCACGGGCGCCGAATACCAGGCGGTCGTCGGCGGTGCGCTGGCCGTAGGTGACCTGGCGGCTGCTTTCGCTGAACGCCTGGCCCTGGTTCAGGCCGATCTGTTGCCAGGTGGCCTCCGGCAGTGGTTCGGTGGCCACCAACAGGCTCTGTACCGGCAGCTGATGTTTGCCCAGTGGCGGCAGGCTGACGGCATAGCCCTCCACGGCGGGTACCGTCCATTGGCAACGGATGCGCGCCAACGGGGTGCGCACCTCACCCGGCTGCCAGTCGATGGCTGGGGTGTTTTCGTAGATGGGTACGCCCAGCGCTTCTACCGCCCGGGCCAGGCCACGCGCCAGCTTGGCGGGTTGGATGGTTGCGGTGTGCGGGCTGTAGATGGCGCCATAGGCGTTGCTGACCCGCAGTTGCGCGTCCAGTTGCTCGGGGCGCAGCCAGCGGTAGTCGTCCTCGGTCATGCCTTGGCGATAAAGGTCGTCTAGGTAGGCGCGCAGGCTGCGCTCCTGTTCCGGGTAGCGCGCGGCGCAGTACAGCACGCCGCCTTTGCGGTAGTCGCAGTCGATGCCTTCCTGTTGCAGCACGCCGTGCACTTCATCGGGGATAGCGTGCAGCAAGTCGATGCTGGCGCGGCGCTGTTGCGGCGACAGGGTGGCCAGCAGCCGGTCTTCGCCGAGCAGGTTGCCCATCAGCCAGCCGCCGTTGCGCCCCGAAGCGCCGAAGCCGGCGATGTTGGCGTCGATTACCGCGATGTTCAACTGTGGCGCCTGGCGCTTGAGGTAGTAGGCGGTCCACAGGCCGGTGTAGCCAGCGCCGATGATGCATACATCCGCGTCCAGGTCCTCGCGCAGGGCCGGGCGGGCGCACAACGGCTCGTCGAGCTGGTCCATCCACAGGCTGAGCGTGCGCAGGGGTTGCATCGGGTTCGGCTCCACATCCGTCAAGGTCTGTGGGCGATCCTAGTGGTGTCGGCGGGCGGCTGTCCTACGTGCGTGCACGCAGGGAAATTTGCTTCAGGTACGCCTTGGGCGTAAGCCCGGTGTGTTCGCGAAAACACTTGTAGAACGCCGACAACGAGTTGAAACCGGCATTGAACGCCAGCTCGTCGATCGTGGCTTCGATGCTGTCGTCGTTGAGGCTTGCCATCAGGTGCTGCAGGCGGGCCTGGTTGACGTAGCGGTAGAAGCTTTGCCCGAGCACCTGGTTGAGCAGGTAGGAAATCTGGTTGCGGCTGTAGCCGCTGGCTTCGGCCACCTGCTGCAGGTCCAGTTCCGGGTCCAGGTAGGGGCGCTGGCGCTGGAAGTAGTGTTCCAGGTCCTGGGCCATGGTCGACAGCTGCCTCGGCGACAGGCCCAGGCGGCTGGTGGCCGGGCGTGGGCCACTTCTGGCGTGGCCGCTGCCGTGGCGGCGGACCAGCGTGGCATATTCGTTGACCTGCCAGATCAGGCCGTCCTTGACGGTAATCGCCTCGCTGGACTGGAACGCCACCAGGCCATCGCCGCCCTGCACCGTGACCTGGTACTGGATGAACGCGGTACAGCCATCGACGCGGATGCGGTCGCTGTGCACGATATCTTCGCCAGCTTCATGGGGCAGGCAGGCGCGCACGTAGTCGCGCAGTTCCTGGTAGCCGAGCACGCGGTTCTGGAAGAAGTCGTGGTACTGAATGTCGGGGTGGTAGAGCGCCATGATGCCGTCGAGGTCGCGGTGCTTCCAGCACAGGTGGTAGCGCAGCACGGTGTCGGCGGTGAGCGGGGTCTGCTCGGGGCTGTCGCGGAGGGTGGTGGCGGTCATGAGCCTGATAGTGCATTGCAGAACACCCAGCTGCAAGGGGGCGGATCCGGCATATTGCACGGTTCTGCCAAGCGGTCTGGGGCGTAAGTCGTTGATTTTGTTGAGACTGATTTTTTGAAAGGGATGGCATGGCGAGTGCACCGGTCTGTTCAACATCGAACAAGGAGAAAGGCCATGCGCTCGATACTGCTCTGGATGATTGGGGTGCCGATTCCGGTGATTATCCTGATCTGGTTCTTCATGCATTGAGATTATTGGGGCCGCTTTGCGGCCCATCGCGACACAAGGCCGCTCCTACAGGAGATCGCGGTCCCTTGTAGGAGCGGCCTTGTGTCGCGATGGGCTGCAAAGCAGCCCCGGCTATCTAAAGGCTAAAGAAACTGCTCGGCATAGTGACAAGCCACTTGCCGGGTACTCACCTGTCTGAGCGCCGGCACCTCCTTGGCACACCGCTCGGTCGCATACGGGCAGCGCTTGTGAAACGCACACCCATCCGGCGGGTTCAGCGGGTTGGGCAACTCCCCGGCAATGCGGATCTTCGGCTTCAAAGGGTCCGGGTGAATCGCCGGCGTCGCCGACAGCAGCGCCTGTGTATACGGGTGCAACGGCCTTTCGTAGATATCTTCTTTCGGCCCCATCTCCGCCGGTCGGCCGAGGTACATCACCAGCACCTGATCGGCCACATGCCGCACCACCGCCAGGTTGTGCGAGATGAACACGTAGGCAGTGTTGAACTCCTTCTGCAAATCCATGAACAGGTTCAGCACCTGGGCCTGGATCGACACGTCCAGCGCCGAGGTCGGCTCGTCCGCCACCAGCACCTTGGGCTGCAGCATCATTGCCCGTGCCAGGGCAATACGTTGGCGCTGGCCACCGGAGAACATGTGCGGGTAACGCTGGTAATGCTCGGGGCGCAGGCCGACCTGTTCCATCATCTTCTGTACCTTTTCTCGCCGCTCGGCCTTGCTCAGCGAGGTGTTGATCAGCAGCGGCTCGGCCAGCTGGTCACCAATCTTCTGCCGTGGGTTGAGCGAGGCGTAGGGGCTCTGGAACACCATCTGCACGTCGCGGCGCAGTTGCTTGCGCTCGCTCTTGCTGGCGCCTTTCACTTCGGTGCCGGCAATTTGCAGCGAGCCGGACGACGGCTCTTCGATCAGAGTCAGGGCGCGGGCCAGGGTCGACTTGCCGCAGCCGGACTCGCCGACCACAGCCAGGGTCTTGCCGGCCTCCAGTTCGAACGACACGCCATTCAGCGCTCGGACCAGGGCGTGGCCCTTGAACAGCCCGCGGGAGACTTCGTAATGCCGGGTCAGCTCCCGGGCGGATAGAACGACGGCCATCACGCCACCTCCTGGTTCAGCGGGTAGAAGCAACGCACCAGGCCATGGGCCTGGGGATCGAGGGGCGGGCGCTGGCGCCGGCAGTTGTCCTGCACGTACGGGCAGCGCGGTGACAGCAGGCAACCCACGGGGCGGTCGTAGCGACCGGGGACGATGCCGGGCAGGGTGGCCAGGCGTTCGGCACCGATGCTGTGCTCGGGGATCGCCGCCAGCAACGCTTCGCTGTAGGGGTGGGCGGGCACGTCGAACAGCTCCGGCACCTGGCCCACTTCCACGGCCTGGCCGGCGTACATCACGCATACCCGCCTGGCCGTTTCGGCGACCACGGCGAGGTCGTGGGTGATCAGGATGAGCGCCATGTTGCGCTCCTTCTGCAGGTTGACCAGCAGCTCCATGATCTGCGCCTGGATGGTCACGTCCAGCGCAGTGGTAGGTTCGTCGGCAATCAGCAGCTTTGGTTCGCCGGCAATCGCCATGGCAATCGCCACGCGCTGGCTCATGCCGCCGGACAGCTGATGCGGGTAGGCGTCCAGGCGGCTTTCCGCAGCCGGGATCTCGACCTTCTTCAGCAGCTCCAGGGCACGCTGGCGCGCGGCCTTGCCCTTCAGGCCCAGATGCTGGCGCAGCACTTCCTCGATCTGGTAGCCCACGGTGTAGCTGGGGTTGAGCGCGGTCATCGGGTCCTGGAAGACCATGGCGATGTCCTTGCCCACCACTTTGCGTCGCTGGCGACCGCTGAGCTTGAGCATGTCGGTGCCGTCGAAGGTGAGCGAGTCGGCGGTGATGCGCCCGGGGGCGTCGATCAGGCCCATCAGGGCCATCATGGTCACGGACTTGCCCGAGCCGGATTCGCCGACGATGGCCAGGATCTCGCCGGCCTCCACCGTCAGGTCCAGGCCATCGACCACCGGTACCGCATTGGCGTCGCCGAAGCGCACGTTCAGGTTGTTGATCTGCAACAGTGACATGGCGTTCTCCTCAGGCGGCATTCTTGAGTTTCGGGTCCAGCGCATCGCGCAGGCCGTCGCCCATCAGGTTGATTGCCAGCACACTGAGCAGAATGGTCAGGCCGGGCAGGCTCACCACCCACCAGGCGCGCTCGATGTAGTCACGGGCCGAAGCCAGCATGGTGCCCCACTCCGGGGTCGGCGGCTGTACACCAAGGCCGAGGAAGCCCAGGGCGGCGGCGTCGAGGATGGCCGAGGAGAAGCTGAGGGTGGCCTGCACGATCAGCGGTGCCATGCAGTTGGGCAGCACGGTGACGAACATCAGCCGTGGCAGCCCGGCACCGGCCAGGCGTGCGGCGGTGACGTAGTCGCGGTTAAGCTCGCCCATCACGGCGGCGCGGGTCAGGCGCACGTAGGATGGCAACGACACGATGGCGATGGCGATCACGGTGTTGATCAGGCCTGGGCCGAGGATGGCGACGATGGCCACTGCCAGCAGCAGCGAGGGCAGGGCCAGCATCACGTCCATCAGGCGCATGATCGACGGGCCGAGCAGTTGCGGGAAGAAACCGGCCAGCAGGCCCAGCAGGATGCCAGGGATCAGCGACATCACCACCGACGACAGGCCGATCAGCAGCGACAGCCGCGCGCCCTGGATCAGCCGCGAAAGCAGGTCGCGGCCCAGTTCGTCGGTGCCGAGGATGAACTGCCAGCTGCCACCTTCGAGCCACACCGGTGGGGTCAGCAGGAATTCGCGGTACTGCTCGCTCGGGTCGTGCGGGGCGACCCACGGCGCGAACAGCGCGCAGAACACTACCAGGCACATGAAGGCCAGGCCCATCACCGCGCCTTTGTTGCGGGCGAAGGCTTGCCAGAATTCTTTGTATGGCGAGGGGTAGAGCAGGCTCTGGTCCACCGGGCTGGCCGGCGTGACGGATTTCGGAATCGGGCTAGTCATGGCGAAGGCCTCAGCGCTGATGACGGATGCGTGGGTTGGCCAGGCCGTAGAGGATATCCACGACGAAGTTGACCAGGATCACCAGGCAGGCGATCAACAGGATGCCGTTCTGGACCACGGGGTAGTCACGGGCACCGATGGCTTCGATCAGCCACTTGCCGATGCCCGGCCAGGAAAAGATGGTTTCGGTCAGCACCGCACCGGCCAGCAACGTGCCGACCTGCAGGCCGAATACGGTCAGTACCGGGATCAGCGCGTTGCGCAGGCCGTGCACGAACACCACGCGTGCCGGCGACAGGCCTTTGGCGCGGGCGGTGCGGATGTAGTCCTCGCGCAGCACTTCGAGCATCGACGAGCGGGTCATGCGGGCAATCACCGCCAGCGGGATGGTGCCGAGCACGATGGCCGGCAGGATCAGGTGCATCACCGCGTCCTTGAATGCACCTTCCTCGTCGCTGAGCAGGGTGTCGATGAGCATGAAGCCGGTCTTCGGCTCGATGTCGTAGAGCAGGTCGATGCGCCCGGACACCGGGGTCCAGCCCAGGCTTACCGAGAAGAACATGATCAGGATAAGGCCCCACCAGAAGATCGGCATCGAATAACCCGCCAGGGAAATGCCCATCACCCCGTGGTCGAACAGCGAACCACGTTTGAGCGCGGCGATCACCCCGGCCAGCAGGCCGACGATGCCAGCGAACAGCAGGGCGGCGAAGGCCAGTTCGAGTGTGGCCGGGAACAGGGTGAGGAACTCGCTCCACACGCTCTCGCGGGTGCGCAGCGATTCACCGAGGTCACCCTGGGCCAGCTTGCCGACGTAGTCCAGGTACTGGACCGGCAGCGGCTTGTTCAACCCCAGGCGCTCCATGGCCTGGGCATGCATTTCGGGGTCGACCCTGCGCTCGCCCATCATCACTTCCACCGGGTCGCCGGGGATCAGGCGTATGAGCGCGAAGGTCAGCAAGGTGATACCGAAAAAGGTCGGTATCAGCAGGCCAAGGCGCCGGGCAATAAAGCTCAACATTGTCGGGGTTACCTCATCAGGCCGTGGGGCGATCAGCCCGCTACGGTGGTGCCGCCGGTCCCCGTGTGGGTTGCCGGCGGTCGTTGTTGTTCTACTTCACCTTGGTGGTGGCGAAGTTGTTGTTGGTCAGAGGGTTGATCACGTAGCCCTCCACGTTGTCACGCATGGCGGTGAACATCTTCGGATGGGCCATGCTGATCCAGGGTTGTTCGTCATCGTACACTTTCAATGCCTCGTTATAGAGCCTTGCACGCTCGTCGTTGTCGATCACTTCGCGGGCGCGGCTGATCAGCTCCTGGAACTTGGGGTTGCACCAGCGTGCATAGTTCTCGCCGCTTTTGGCGGCATCGCAACTGAGCAGCGGGCTGAGGAAATTGTCCGGGTCGCCGTTGTCGCCGGCCCAGCCGGTGGACACCAGGTCGGCCTCGCCCTTCTTGGCCCGGCGTAGCATTTCGGCCCACTCCATCACACGGATGTCCAGCTTCAGTCCGATCTGCTTGAGGTCGGCCTGCAGCATCTCGGCAGACAAGCGCGGGTTGGGGTTGGTCGGGCCGCCGCCGTTGCGCGTGAACAGGGTGATTACCGTACCTTCGGGCACGCCCGCCTGCTTGAGCAGATCGCGCGCCTTGGCCAGGTCGCGGGGTGGGTTTCTGTTCTCGTTGTTGTAGCCGATCATGGTCGGCGGGTACGGGTTCACGCCGAGCAATGCGTTGCCTTTGCCGAACAATTGGTCGACATGGGTCTGGCGGTCGAAGGCCATGTTGATGGCTTTGCGCACGCGAACGTCGCTCAGGTATTTGTGTTCGGTGTTCATCGAGATGTAACCGGTGACCAAGGCCTCGATCTCCTCGACCTTGAGTTTCGGGTCCTGCTTGATCGACGGCACGTCATCGGGCTTGGGGTAGAGCGCTACCTGGCACTCGTTGGCGCGCAGTTTCTGCAGGCGCACATTGCTGTCGGTAGCGATGGCGAAGACCAGCGCATCCGCCGGCGGCTTGCCGCGGAAATAGTCCGGGTTGGGCTTGAAGCGAACCTGGGCATCCTTGTTGTAACGCTGGAAGATGAACGGGCCGGTGCCGATCGGCTTGCTGTTCAACTCGGCAGCCTTGCCAGCCTTGAGCAACTGGTCGCCGTATTCGGCGGAGTAGATCGAGGTGAAGCCCATGGCCATGTCGCGCAGGAACGGCGCTTCCGGGCGGGTAAGGGTAATTACCACGGTGTGCTCGTCGGCCTTGCTGACCGACTTGAGCAGGTCCTTGAAGCCCATGCTCTCGAAGTACGGGTATCCGACGCTGGTCTTGTCATGCCATGGATGGTTCGGATCGAGCTGGCGATTGAGGCTCCACAGGACGTCATCGGCGTTGAAGTCGCGGGTCGGCTTGAAGTAGTCGGTAGTGTGGAACTTCACGCCCTGGCGCAGATAGAAGGTGTAGGTCAGGCCATCGGCTGAAATGTCCCAACGCTCGGCCAGGGCCGGCTGGACTTCGGTGGTACCGGGTTTGAAGTCGACCAGGCGATTGAACACCGTCTCGGCCGAGGCATCGGCGGTGACCGCAGTGGTGTACTGGACGATGTCGAACCCTTCCGGGCTGGCTTCGGTGCACACCACCAATGGCTTGGCCGCCAGTTGCGTGGCACCGCCCAGAAGCAGTGCGGCCAGGGCCAGGCGCAGTGGCCGCGATTTCATGAAAGCTCTCTGCATGGGTTGAAACTCCCTGCTTGCATTGATTCCAGCGTAGCCGCCACGGCCCGCAGCGAAGCAGGCCGTGGCGCCGGCGGTCAGAGAATGTTGAATGGAATGGTGGTAACCACCCGGAACTCATCCAGGCTGCCATCGCCCTGGGCCTTGCTGGCGCGGTGCGCGGTGTAGGTGGCACGGATGCTGGTGTCTTTCAATGGCCCGCTCTGTACCGCGTAGCTGGTGCCGAAGCCCCACTCGTAGTGGGTTTCGCCATCCAGGCCGTTCACGTCGTAGGCGGTACCGCGGTAATGGGTACCATCGATGCCCCAGCCGCGGGCGTTGTACAGGTTGAACTTCAGGCCCGGCACGCCGTACGGCGCCATGTTCAGCACGTAGGAAATCTGCAGCGATTTCTCGTTGGGGCCGTTGAAGTCCGACAGCAGCGAGTTGGCCAGGTAGATGCCGTTGGTTTCGTGCAGGTAGTCGAAGTATTCGTTGCCGTTGACCTGCTGCCAGGAGGCGCTGAGGGTGTGGGCCTGGTGGGTCAGGCCGAACGACAGGCTGTAGGTGTCATTGTCGATCTCGCCCATCTTCTTGCTGCCGGCGTCGACGGTCTTGTAGTAGTTCAGGCCGGTGCTCAGGCTGAGCACTGCGCTGTCGCCGAGCACGTGGTTGGCGCCGAAGTAGTACTGGTTCCAGAAGTCGTCGACCTTGGTGGCGTACAGGCTGGTGCTCAGGCTCTTGAACGGCTGGTAGTTGATGCCGGCGGTGCTGGCGCGGTCGGTCTCCACGCCAGTGGCACTGTACTCGGTGCGGAACTTGCTGAGGCTCTGTTCGGTACGTGGCGAGACCCGGTCGAAGGTGCCCAGGTCGAAGCTCAGGTTGTCGAATTCGGCACTGTGCAGGAACGCGCCCTGGAAGCTCGAGGGCAGGGCGCGGTTGCCGATGTAGGCGATCATCGGCGTGTCCACCGATTGGCGGCCGACGGTGAGCGTGGTGTTGGACACCCGCGCCTTGACGTTGGCCAGGCCCATCTTGCTCCACTGGCCGACCGGGTCGCCGTCGCTGTGGGTCAGGGTGCGGTTGTTGGGGCCGGCGACGTCCTCGCGGTTCTGCAGCAGGGCGATGGCATTGTAACCGGCGGCTTCGACGGCGAAGCCGACGGTACCCTGGGTGAAACCGGAACTGTAGTTGAGGATGGTGCCCTGCACCCAGTTCTCGCGGCTGTGGGTGTCGTGGCGGGTGCCGTCGCTCTTGTAGTACTTCCACAGCGGGGCGCGTGCGGCGCGCTCGCGGGCATACCAGTTGCGGGTGCTGCCGGACAGGCTCTGGCCGTCGACGAAGCCGCTGGCCTGCTCCTGCTCGCTGCTGCCTTTTAGTGTGATGGGCACGTATTCCTGGCTTTGCGGGTCGGCCTGGGTCACGGTGGATAAGGCACTGATGGATAAAGCCAGTGCGGTCAAGGTGAATAGTCTCAAGGTTAAAGCTCCCTTTCTGTTCTTCTAGTTATTGCCTGGCCTTGTGGGCCGGGCTTCTTGCTGCGGTGTTGCCAGTGTTGCCCGGGGTCACCGGGCAGAATCGGGGCGTTGTGTTGGCTGTGCCGGCCCTTTCGCGGGTAAACCCGCTCCCACAGGGGCACAACAGGTTTCGGCATGTGCGCCGTATCTGTGGGAGCGGGTTTACCCGCGAAGAGGCCCTTGAGGGTCAAAGATCAATCAACACTCACACCGGAAAAGTCGTTGCGCCCGAAAGGGCTGACCTTAAATTCGGAAACCTTGATGCTCAGCGGTTGGTTGACCGTTGAATGTGCCACCGGGGTAATCGGCACCTGCTGCTTGAGCCGCTGCTGGGCCTGCTGGTACAGGGCGGTGCGCTGCGCGCGGTCGGTGACCTGCTTGGCCTGCTTGACCAGGCTGTCGTACTGCGGATCGCACCACAGCGAGTAGTTGTTGCTGCCGATGGCATCGCAGTTGTAGAGGGTGCCCAGCCAGTTGTCCGGGTCGCCGTTGTCCCCGGTCCAGCCGATCAGGGCGATATCGTGCTCGCCGCTTTTCATGCGCTTGAGGTACTCGCCCCATTCATAGCTGACAATGCGCACCTTGAAGCCGAGCTTGCTCCAGTCGGCCTGGAGCATTTCCGCCATCAGCTTGGCGTTTGGGTTGTACGGGCGCTGCACCGGCATGGCCCACAGGGTGATCTCGGTGCCCGGCTTGACTCCGGCCTGCTGCAGTAGCTGTTTGGCCTTTTCCGGATCGAAGGGGGCGTCCTTGATTCTGTCGTCATAGGACCACTGGGTTGGCGGCATGGCGTTGACTGCCAGCTGGCCGGAATCCTGATACACAGCCTGGATGATCGCCTGCTTGTTCACTGCCATATCCATTGCCTGGCGCACTTCCAACCGGTCGAACGGTGGGTGTTGAGTGTTGTAGGCGATATAGCCGAGGTTGAAGCCAGGCTGTTGCAGCACCTGCAGTTTGCTGTCGGCCTTGAGCGCCGGGAGGTCTGCGGGGCGCGGGTTCAGGGTGACCTGGCATTCGTTGCGGCGCAGCTTCTGGATGCGCACCGAAGGGTCGATGTTGATCGAGAACACCAGGTTGTCGATCTTCACGTCCTGCGGTGACCAATAGGCCTTGTTGCCTTTGTAGCGGATCTGCGAATCCTTCTGATAACGCTGGAACACGAACGGGCCGGTGCCGATCGGTTGCTGGTTGATGTCGCTGGGGCGCCCGCTGGTCATCAACTGTTCGGCGTATTCGGCAGAGAGGATCGAGGCGAAGCTCATGGCCAGGTTCTGGATGAACGCGGCATCGACCTTGTTCAGGGTGAACACCACGGTCAGTGGACCGGTCTTTTCGACACGGGCGATATTCTTGTCCAGGCCCATGCTGATGAAATAGGGGAACTCGGTCGGGTAGGCCTGGCGGAACGGGTGATTCTTGTCGAGCATGCGGTTGAAGGTGAACAGCACGTCGTCGGCGTTGAAGTCGCGGCTCGGTGCAAAGGCCTTGTTGCTGTGGAACTTCACCCCTTCGCGCAGGTGGAAGGTGTAGCGCAGGCCATCTTCGGACACCTCCCAGCGGGTCGCCAGGGCAGGGTGCACGGCAGTGCCGCCGCGTTCGAACTCGACCAGGCGGTTGTAGATCGGTTCGGCGGCGTCATTGTCGGTGGCGCTGGTGTACTGGGCAGTGTCGAAGCCGGCGGGGCTGCCTTCGGAACAGAACACCAGGTTGTTGGCCAGCAGGGCCGGCGATTGGCTGATCAGGCCCAGGGCCAGCAGGGCGGAAACTCGGGTGGTATGGCGCATGGCAAGTCCTTTTACGTCTGTTTGCGCCGCCTCGGGGTACGAATGGCGGCAACAGGTCGCCGACCCCGCTGCGGATGGCAGCAGGACGACATGAACGGGTACGAGGATGGCGGGGCACCCGCCGCTCGGCGGGTGCCTTGGCTAGCCTATTTGTCCACGCTGACGCCGTAGAAGGAGTTCAGCGCGAACGGGCTGATCTTGAAGTCCTTCACCTTGGCGCTCATGGGCTGGTACACGGTGGAGTGGGCGATCGGGGTGATCGGCACCTGCTCCTTGAGGATGTGCTGTGCCTGCTGATACAACTCGGTGCGCTTGGCCTGGTCGGAAGTGGCCTTGGCCTGCTTGATCAGGTCGTCGTAGGGCTTGTAGCACCATTTGGAGAAGTTGTTGCCGTTCATGGCGTCGCAGCCGTACAGGGTGCCCAGCCAGTTGTCCGGGTCACCGTTGTCACCGCTCCAGCCGATCAGCATGGCGCCCTGTTCGCCGCCTTTGGAGCGCTTGATGTACTCGCCCCATTCATAGCTGACGATCTTCGCCTTGATGCCGACCTTGGCCCAGTCGGATTGCAGCATCTCGGCCATCAGCTTGGCATTGGGGTTGTACGGGCGTTGCACGGGCATCGCCCACAGGGTGATTTCGGTGCCTTCCTTGATGCCGGCTTCCTTGAGCAGTTGCTTGGCTTTTTCAGGGTCGAATGGCGCGTCCTTGATGCTGTCGTCATAGGACCACTGGGTCGGGGGCATGGCGTTGACCGCCAGTTGGCCGGCGCCCTGGTAGACCGACTCGATGATCTTTTTCTTGTCCACGGCCATGTCCAGCGCCTCGCGGACTTTCAGCTGGGCCAGCGGGTTGGGCTCGTTGCTGCCCTTGACCTTGTCCATCACGTTGTAGGCGATGTAGCCGAGGTTGAAACCGGCTTGCTGCGGCATCTGCAGCTTGGGGTCCTGTTTCAGCGGCTGGATGTCGGCAGGGCGCGGGAACAGGGTGACCTGGCACTCGTTCTTCTTCAGCTTCTGCATGCGCACAGAGGCGTCGGTGGTGATGGCGAAGATCAGGTTGTCGATCTTCACGTCATCAGGTTGCCAGTAGTCCTTGTTGCCCTTGAAGCGGATCTGCGCGTCCTTCTGGTACTTGCTGAATACGAACGGGCCAGTGCCGATCGGCTTCTGGTTGATGTCGGCGGCCTTGCCGTCCTTGAGCAACTGGTCGGCGTATTCGGCGGACTGGATCGAGGCGAAGCTCATGGCCAGGTTCTGAATGAATGCGGCGTCGACTTCGTTGAGGGTGAACCTGACGGTATGTTCGTCGAGCTTTTCCAGCTTGGCGATGTTCTTGTCCATGCCCATGTCGGTGAAGTATGGGAACTCGGTGGGGTAGGCCTTGCGGAACGGGTGGTCCTTGTCGAGCATGCGGTTGAAGGTGAACAGCACGTCGTCGGCGTTGAAGTTGCGGGTGGGCTTGAAGTAGTCGGTGGTGTGGAACTTGACCCCTTCGCGCAGGTGGAAGGTGTAGGTCTTTCCGTCGTCGGAGACTTCCCACTTGGTCGCCAGACCCGGGATGACTGCCGTGCCGCCACGTTCGAACTGGGTCAAGCGGTTGAACACGGTCTCGGCCGAGGCGTCAAAGTCAGTCCCTGTGGTGTATTGGCCCGGGTCGAAGCCGGCCGGGCTGCCTTCGGAGCAGAACACCAGGTTGGACGCTGCGAGGGCCGAAGGTGCGCCGGAGAGCAAGCCTGCGCCTAGCAGGAACGGAATGACTGCGTGTTTGAGCATGGTGGCCTCATTGTTGTCATTTTTCGATTGAGGTGGCCTCGTGAGCCGACCTGCGGATACTTATGCAGGGGGTGTTCCCAATGCAATATGCGGAGGGATAGTTGGCGCCAGAAAAGTGGTACGGGCGTACATGGATGTCGCATTGATATAACTTTCGAAGAAGTTAAACGTTTGCGTAGGCAAAATGATGGCTTTTTGCGGGATATTTCGAGGCGGGGTTGGCGTAGGAAGCACCTTATTGGTGCGTAGGAAACTTCCGAAAATGCTGATTTGGCAGAGAGCTGGATTCGCAAGCGATCCGCGTACCCTGTGGGAGCGGCTTTAGCCGCGAAGAATCCAACGCGGTGCATGGCACCGGCTGCGCCGGTGTTCGCGGCTAAAGCCGCTCCCACAAGGTCCCTGCTAATTCAATGAGCCATGTGCAGTTCCATGAGAGCGGGCAAGCCCGCTCCCACAGGTGTTTCGTGAATTTAAGGCATCTGCACTTCGATCAGGCCATCGGCATTCATGCTCACTTCACTGGTCCCGGCCTCGATATCCGGCGCCGGTGCCGACTCATCAGCCCCCATGGCCTTCATCGCCATCGGCGCACTGCGCAGGTAAGGGCGCGGGTAACCGCTGCTGTTGAGGTTCAGGCTGACCACCTTGTAGCCCTTGCCACCCAGCGCCTCGGTAGCCAATTGCGCGCGTGCCTTGAAGGCATCCACCGCATCCTTGAGCAGTGCATCCTCGCTGGCCTTGCGCGTGGCCGGGGCGATGGAGAAGTCCATGCCCCCCATCTTCAGCTCTTGCAGTAGGTCGGCGGTCAGCTGCGACAGGGCAGGGAAGTTGGCGCTTTCCAGGCGCAACTCGGCGCGCTCGCGCCAGCCGGTGATCTTCTGGCCCTTGCTGTCATATACCGGGTAGCTGTTGCGGCTACCCTGGCTGATCTTCACGTCCTTGACCTGGCGCGACTGCTGTACGGCCTTGTTCATGGTCTCGGTGATCTGCTTGGCGAGCTTGCCCGGGTCGGTGTTCTGCGCTTCGCTGTACAGGGTAACGACCATCAGGTCGCGCGCCACTTCCTTGCTGACCTCGGCACGCAGCGAGACCTGATTGTAGCGCGGCTCATCGGCAGCCAGCGCCGGCAGGCTGGCGAGCAGGCCGCAGGACAGGATCAGGGCGGTGCCGCGACGTGGGATTTGCATGTGGTACTCCTTGGCAATATAAGGCGTGGGTTGTGGCCATCCATTCCACGCATGGCCCATCAGACCGGCAACAGTGTAGTGGGTTCAAAAGTGCCATCATGAACCTGTGACAAAGTGTGGCGCTTTGCCGCATCGCTGCAGCGAGGCGCCTGGCTTCGGTATACTCCAGCCGATTTTTCTGGAGCACTCATCAGGAGAGCTCATGCTCGCCGCCGTACAACCGCTGTCTGCTACTCGCCAGAACCTCTGGCGCCTGACCGTCATTCGGGTCCTGGTCCTGGCTGCCCAGGCCGGCTCCGTGGGCGTCGCCTACTGGACCGAACTGCTGCCTTTGCCCTGGCTGTCGCTGGCCGGCACCTTGGCCTTGTCTTCGCTGCTGTGCGCCTTCACGGCCCTGCGCCTGCGCCTGTCGCTGCCAGTCACCGAGCTGGAATATGCCCTGCAACTGGCCTGCGACCTGCTGATCCACAGTGCCTTGCTGTACTACTCCGGCGGCTCGACCAACCCGTTCGTATCGTATTACCTGGTGCCGCTGGCGATTGCCGCAGTTACCTTGCCGTGGCTGTATTCGCTGATCCTGTCCGGCATTGCCCTGACCGCCTACAGCCTGCTGCTGGTGCAGTTCTACCCGCTCGAAGGCCTGCCGATGGCGCGGGACAAGATGCAGGTGTATGGCATGTGGCTGAGTATTGCCCTGGCCGCGGCGGTGATCACCTTCTTTGCCGCACGCATGGCCGAAGAGCTGCGTCGCCAGGAGCAACTGCGTTCCGAGCGGCGTGAAGAAAGCCTGCGCGACGAGCAGTTGCTGGCCGTGGCCACCCAGGCCGCCGGTGCCGCCCATGAGCTGGGCACACCGTTGGCGACCATGAGCGTGCTGCTGAACGAAATGCGCCAGGACCACGCCGACCCCTTGCTGCAGGAAGACCTGCAGATCCTTCAGGACCAGGTGAAGCTGTGCAAGGAAACCCTGCAACAGCTGGTACGCGCCGCCGAAGCCAACCGCCGCCTGGCCGTGGTGGAGCAGGATGTCACGGCCTGGCTGGACGAAGCGCTCAACCGTTGGCACCTGATGCGCCCGGAAGCCAGCTACCGCTTCCAGCGCTTGCGCGACGGCCAGGTGCCGCGCCTGACCCCGCCGCCGGACCTGACCCAGGCGCTGTTGAACCTGTTGAACAATGCCGCCGATGCCTGCCCCGACGACCTTGAAGTGCGCCTGGACTGGGACACCCATGACATCGTCATCAGCATCCGTGACCACGGCCCCGGCGTGCCGCCGGCGATCGCCGAGGCCATCGGCAAACCCTTCATTACCACCAAGGGCAAAGGCTTCGGCCTGGGCCTGTTCTTGAGCAAGGCCAGCGTGACCCGTGCGGGCGGTTCGGTGAAACTCTATAGTCATGAACAGGGTGGCACCCTGACCGAACTGCGCCTGCCCTATGGCAAGCGAGGAGATGAATGATGAGCGAAGAAAACCAGGTCGAAGGCGAAGAGCTGCCGCACCTGCTGCTGGTGGATGACGATGCCACCTTCACCCGGGTCATGGCCCGGGCCATGAGCCGCCGCGGTTTCCGCGTAAGCACCGCCAGCTCTGCCGAGGAAGGGTTGATCCTGGCCCAGCAAGACCTGCCGGACTACGCCACGCTGGACCTGAAGATGGAGGGCGACTCCGGCCTGGTGCTGCTGCCCAAGCTGCTGGAGCTGGACCCGGAAATGCGCGTGGTGATCCTGACCGGTTACTCGAGCATTGCCACTGCGGTGGAAGCGGTCAAGCGCGGTGCGTGCAACTACCTGTGCAAGCCGGCCGATGCCGATGATGTGCTGGCTGCGTTGCTGTCAGAGCACACCGACCTGGACAGCCTGGTGCCGGAAAACCCGATGTCGGTCGACCGCCTGCAATGGGAGCATATCCAGCGCGTACTGAACGAGCACGAGGGCAATATCTCGGCCACCGCGCGGGCGCTGGGCATGCACCGGCGGACCTTGCAGCGCAAACTGCAGAAGCGCCCGGTTCGGCGCTGATTCAGTACTGGCAGTGCCGGCCTCTTCGCGGGTAAACCCGCTCCTACACGTGTTCACAGGCCTCCAGACCTGTGCATTACCTGTAGGAGCGGGTTTACCCGCGAAAGGGCCGTAACTGCCAGAAACTTCTCTTTATCACCCCGCGATCCCCGCAAGTCCCGGCCGTTGGCGTATCATTAGCCCCCTAACGGCAACCCTTCCAGGATCGCTTGCGCATGCTCGCCCTTCTTATCCAGACACTGAACATCACGGCCCCGGTCTTCGCCATGCTGTTCATGGGCGTGCTGCTCAAACGTATCCGCCTGATCGACGACAATTTCAACCGCGTAGCCTCGCAACTGGTGTTCAACGTGTGCATGCCGGCGTTGCTGTTCCTCGGCATCTACCACGCCGACCTGGCCACGGCGGTCAAACCCGGCGTCCTTCTCTATTTCATCGTCGCCACCCTGGCCGGCTTCGCCATTGCCTGGGGCATGGCCATCTGGCGCAGCCCGCTGGCCGACCGGGGCATCTATACCCAGGGCGCATTCCGTGGGAACAACGGCGTGATCGGCCTGGCCCTGGCCGCCAGTCTCTACGGCGACTACGGCATCTCCCTGGGGGCGGTACTCGCCGGCCTGGTCATCCTCATGTACAACTCGTTGTCGGCAGTGGTGCTGGCGGTTTACAGCCCGGACCTGAAATCCGACCCGTGGAGCATCTGCAAGAGCATCTTCAGCAACCCGCTGATCATCAGTGTGCTGGTGGCCACGCCCATGGCCTACGGCCAGGTGCCGCTGCCCAACTGGCTGCTGACCTCGGGCGATTACCTGGCGCAGATGACCCTGCCGCTGGCGCTGATCTGCATCGGTGGCACGCTGTCGATGGCGGCACTGCGCGACAGTGGCAGGCTGGCCATCGATGCCAGCCTGGTGAAGATGGTCTGGCTACCGCTGCTGGGTACCCTCGGTGCCTGGCTATGCGGCTTCCGCGGCGCCGAGCTGGGCATCCTGTTCCTGTACATCGGCAGCCCGACTGCAGCTGCCAGCTACGTCATGGCGCGGGCGGCGAACGGCAACCATGAGCTGGCTGCATCGATCATCGTGATTACCACGCTAATGGCGGCGATCACCACCAACATTGGTATTTTCATCTTGCAGTGGGGCGGATGGATCTAGATCCTTGACTGCAAACAACACAAAAACACAGCCTCACTGAGCTAAAGGACACTTCATGCAAGACCAGAGCACGCCCGAGCGGTTACAGCGCGGGCTGAAGAATCGCCATATCCAGCTGATCGCGCTGGGCGGGGCCATCGGTACCGGGTTGTTTCTGGGCATTGCCCAGACCATCCAGCTGGCTGGCCCCTCCGTCCTGCTGGGCTACGCCATTGCCGGCCTGATGGCCTTCCTGATCATGCGCCAGCTCGGTGAAATGGTTGTTGAAGAGCCCGTGGCCGGCAGCTTCAGCCACTTCGCCCACCAGTACTGGAGCGAGTTTGCCGGGTTTGTTTCGGGCTGGAACTACTGGGTGGTGTACGTACTGGTCGGCATGGCCGAGCTTACCGCGGTGGGCATCTACGTGCAGTACTGGTGGCCCGGCTTCCCGACCTGGGCCACGGCGGCGATCTTCTTCGTGGTGATCAACCTGATCAACCTCACCCAGGTTAAGGTCTACGGCGAGATGGAGTTCTGGTTCGCCCTGGTCAAGGTGGTGGCCATCGTCAGCATGATCGGCTTCGGCGCCTGGCTGCTGACCAGCGGCCATGGCGGCCCGGACGCCAGCGTGGCCAACCTCTGGCAGTACGGCGGTTTCTTCCCCAACGGCGTCACCGGCCTGGTGATGGCACTGGCAGTGATCATGTTCTCGTTTGGTGGCCTGGAGCTGGTGGGCATCACCGCCGCCGAGGCCGACAACCCGCGTCAGAGCATCCCCAAGGCCACCAACCAGGTGGTGTACCGTATCCTCATTTTCTATATCGGTGCCCTGGCGGTGCTGCTGTCGCTGTACCCATGGCAAAAGGTGGTGCAGGGTGGCAGCCCGTTCGTGATGATCTTCCATGAACTGGACAGTGACCTGGTGGCGACCATCCTCAATATCGTGGTGCTGACGGCGGCGCTGTCGGTGTACAACAGCTGCGTGTACGCCAACAGCCGCATGCTGTTCGGCCTGGCCAGCCAGGGCGATGCACCGCGTCAGTTGCTGAAGGTAAGCCGTAGCGGCGTGCCGCTGACCGCGCTGGGTGTGTCGGCTTTTGCCACCGGGCTATGCGTACTGATCAACTACCTGATGCCGGGTGAAGCCTTTGGTTTGCTGATGGCCCTGGCGGTGTCGGCGCTGGTGATCAACTGGGCGAGCATCAGCATCACCCACCTGAAGTTCCGCAAGGCCAAGCTGGCGGCCGGGATTACCCCGTTCTACAAGAGCTGGGGGCACCCGGTAACCAACTACCTGTGCCTGGCGTTCATCGTGCTGATCCTGGTGGTGATGTACCTGACCCCGCCGATTCGCATCTCGGTGATGCTGATTCCGGGGTGGATCCTGGTGCTGTGGGTGGCCTTCAAGATGAAGAAGGCTCGCCAGGCCAGGTAGGTAACACAGTACCGGCCTCTTCGCGGGCACGCCCGCTCCCACAGGGATTCCACAGGCTCTAAGACCTGTGCAGTACCTGTGGGAGCGGGTTTACCCGCGAAGAGGCCGAGCCTGAAAAAGGCTGGGTCAGCCTTGATAGCTGTCGATCACTTCCTGTGCCGCACGGAACGCATCAATCGCCGCCGGCACCCCCGCATACACCGCGCAATGCAGCAGCGCTTCGCGAATTTCCTCCACCGTACAGCCATTGTTCAGCGCCCCGCGCACATGCCCCTTGAGCTCCTGCGGGCACTTGAGTGCGGTCAGCGTGGCCAGGGTAATCAGGCTGCGGGTTTTCAACGGCAGCCCATCGCGGGCCCACACGCTGCCCCAGGCATGTTCGTTGACGAAGTCCTGCAGCGGCTGGGTAAAGTCGGTGGCATTGCCCAGGGCGCGGTCGACGAACGCATCGCCCATCACCTGCCGCCGAATCTGTTCGCCGGTTTTCTTGCTATCAGCCATGTTGTTTTCCTTAGTGTTGGCGGCGCCAGGCTCGTGCGGTGGTGTACAGCAACACCATGGCGAGCACCGGCAGTACGTAGAACAGCATCAACCGCTCCAGGCGGCCGGCCAGTGGCATGCCCATGGTGAACGCCGCCACGTGCAGCCCATAGGCCAGGTACAGGCAGAGGAACACCAAGCCTTCGGCGCGAGTGATGCGGTAGCCGGAATAGAACACCGGCAGGCTCAGCGCAGCAACACCCAGCATTACCGGCAGATCGAAGGCCAAGGCGTTGGGCGAGATCGACAGCGGCTCGGGAGTGACCAGCGCGGTCAGGCCCAGCACGGCCAGCAGGTTGAACAGGTTGCTGCCGATCACTGTGCCCACGGCGATTTCCCGTTCACCGCGCAGGGCGGCGATCAGCGCAGCGGCCAGTTCCGGCAGGGAGGTGCAAATGGCAACGACGGTCAGGCCGATGATGCGCTCGGACAGGCCCAGGTCGGTGGCCACCTCCACGGCGGCTTCCAGCAACAAGTGACCTGCCAGGCTCAGCAGGCCCAGGCCGGCCAGCACCTGCAGCAGCGTGCCCGACCAGAAGCGCCCGGCGCTGCTGGTGACGGTGGTCGGTGCGGGGTAGGTGCGGGCGTAGTGGCGCGACTGGTGCCAAAGCATTGCCAGGTAGCCGACCAGTCCGGTCAGCAGCAACACCCCTTCGGCCCGGCCCAGGTGGCCGTTTGCGGATAACGCGTAGACCAGGCCGCTGGCGACGATCATCAGTGGAATGTCCAGGCGCACCAGTTGCCGCGACACGCGCAGCGGGATGATCAGTGCGGCCAGGCCGAGAATGACCAGCACGTTGAAGATGTTGCTGCCGATCACGCTGCCTACCGCCACATCTGGCGCACCCTGGTAGGCGGCCTGCAGGCTGACGGTCATCTGTGGTGCTGTGCTGCCGAAGGCCACAAGGCTCAGGCCGATGATCAGCGGGCGTACGTGCAGGCGCTGGGCCAGGCGCAGGGCTGCGCGTACCAGCAGTTCGGCACCGCCGACCAGCAACAGCAGGGCGATGCCCAGTTGCAGGAGGCTGGTGGTAGGTAGGGTAGCCAGGTCGAAAATGGTCGGACTCCTGTCGCGTCAGTCGCTAAGCCCTTGTACTCGCACGCGCGCGGTTCCGCTACGGATCATGCCGATTTTTTCTGCGGCGGCACGTGAAAGATCGATCAGGCGGCCGCGGGTGTGTGGGCCACGGTCGTTGATGCGCACCACGACGCTGCGCTGGTTGGCCAGGTTGGTCACCCGTACCCGGGTGCCGAAGGGCAGGCTGCGGTGGGCGGCGGTGAGGCCGTGCTGGTTGAACGGTTCGCCGCTGGCGGTGCGTTTGCCGTGGTGGCGAGAGCCGTAATAGGAGGCGGTGCCGGTCTTGTCGTAACCGTCGGGGTCGATGTCCTGGCTGGCGCAGCCGGCCAGCAGGGAGAAGAGGGCGAGGGTGCTCAGGGATCGCTTTAGCAATTCGAATGCTCCGGTGCGGCCATTCGCGGCTAAAGCCGCTCCCACAGGTACGGCGCTGCACTGGCGAGCTGCGCTGTACCTGTGGGAGCGGCTTTAGCCGCGAACGAGGGCGAAGCCCTCGCAGGACTACAGGGGTAAAACAATCACCCTTCGAGCTTGGTCTTGAGCAATTGGTTCACTTGCCCCGGGTTGGCCTTGCCTTTGGAGGCTTTCATCGCCTGGCCGACAAAGAAGCCGAACATCTTGCCACGCTTGGCCTCGTCGGCCGCGCGGTACTGTTCGACCTGCTCGGCGTTTGCCGCCAGCACCTCGTCGAGCATCTTGTCGATCGCACCGGTATCGGTGACCTGCTTCAGGCCCTTGCTTTCGATGATGCTGTCGGCATCGCCTTCACCGGCGGCCATGGCCTCGAACACGGTCTTGGCGATCTTGCCGCTGATGGTGTTGTCACGGATACGCAGCAGCATGCCGCCCAGCTGTGCGGCGCTGACCGGCGCCTGGTCGATCTCGATGCCCAGCTTGTTCAGCAGGCTGCCCAGTTCGACCATGACCCAGTTGGCAGCCAGCTTGGCATCGCCACCGATCTTCACCACTTCCTCGAAGTAGTCCGCCTGCTCGCGGCTGGAAGCCAGCACGTTGGCGTCGTAGGCCGACAGGCCGTACTGGTTCTGGAAGCGCTCGACCTTCTGCGTCGGCAGTTCCGGCAAGCCGGCGCGGACGGTTTCGAGGAAGCTGTCCTCGATCACCACCGGTAGCAGGTCCGGGTCGGGGAAGTAACGGTAGTCGTTGGCCTCCTCCTTGCTGCGCATGGAGCGGGTCTCGTCCTTGTTCGGGTCGTACAGGCGGGTTTCCTGTACCACCTTGCCGCCGTCCTCGATCAGGTCGATCTGGCGCTGGATCTCGCTGTTGATCGCGCGTTCGATGAAGCGGAACGAGTTGACGTTCTTGATCTCGCAGCGGGTGCCGAACTCGGCCTGGCCTTTCGGGCGGATCGACACGTTGCAGTCGCAACGCAGCGAGCCTTCGGCCATGTTGCCATCGCAGATGCCCAGGTAACGCACCAGCGCGTGGATTGCCTTGACGTAGGCCACGGCTTCCTTGGCGCTGCGCATGTCGGGCTCGGAGACGATTTCCAGCAGCGGGGTGCCGGCACGGTTCAGGTCGATGCCGGTGGAGCCGCTGAAGTCTTCGTGCAGGCTCTTGCCGGCATCTTCTTCCAGGTGCGCGCGGGTTACCCCGATGCGCTTGATGGTGCCGTCTTCCAGGGCGATGTCCAGGTGGCCCTTGCCGACGATCGGCAAGTCCATCTGGCTGATCTGGTAGCCCTTTGGCAGGTCCGGGTAGAAGTAGTTCTTGCGCGCGAACACGTTGCGCTTGCCGATCTCGGCATCGATGGCCAGGCCGAACATGCACGCCATGCGCACGGCTTCCTGGTTCAGTACTGGCAGTACGCCAGGCATGCCCAGGTCAACCAGGCTGGCCTGGGTGTTCGGCTCGGAACCGAAGGTGGTGGCGCTGCCGGAGAAGATCTTCGACTGGGTGGCGAGCTGAGTGTGGATTTCCAGCCCGATCACAACTTCCCATTGCATGTGTGAATTCCTCAGAAGCCGTTGGGGGCGCGGGTGTGCCAGTCGGTCACTTGCTGGTAGCGGTGCGCGACGTTGAGCAGGCGGCCTTCCTGGAAGTATGGCGCCAGCAGCTGCACGCCGACCGGCAGGCCATCGACGAAGCCGGCCGGCATCGACAGGCCCGGCAGGCCCGCCAGGTTGGCGGTGATGGTGTAGACGTCTTCCAGGTAGGCGGCGACCGGGTCGCTGCTCTTGGCGCCGAGCTTCCAGGCCGGGTTTGGCGTGGTCGGGCCGAGGATCAGGTCGACTTCGTTGAAGGCGGCCATGAAGTCGTTCTTGATCAGGCGGCGGATCTGCTGCGCCTTCACGTAGTAGGCGTCGTAGTAGCCGGCCGACAGGGCGTAGGTGCCGACCATGATGCGGCGCTGCACTTCGACACCGAAGCCTTCGCCACGCGAACGCTTGTACAGGTCGGTGAGGTCTTTCGGGTTCTCGCAGCGGTAGCCGAAGCGCACGCCATCGAAACGCGACAGGTTGGACGAGGCTTCAGCGGGGGCGATCACGTAGTAGGCCGGGATGGCGTGCTGCATGTTCGGCAGGCTGATTTCCTTGACCACCGCGCCGAGCTTTTCCAGCTCCTTGACGCTGGCCTGGACCAGGTCGGCGATGCGTGGGTCGAGGCCGGCACCGAAGTACTCCTTCGGCAGGCCGATGCGCAGGCCTTGCAGCGAAGCATTCAGGTTGGCGCTGTAGTCCGGCACCGGCTCTTCGATGCTGGTGGAGTCCTTGGCGTCGAAACCGGCCATGCCTTGCAGCAACAGGGCGCAGTCTTCGGCGGTACGGGCCAGCGGGCCACCCTGGTCGAGGCTGGAGGCGTAGGCGATCATGCCCCAGCGCGACACGCGGCCGTAGGTTGGCTTGAGGCCGGTGAGGTTGGTCAGTGCCGCCGGTTGGCGGATGGAGCCGCCGGTGTCGGTGCCGGTGGTGGCTGGCAGCAGGCGTGCAGCCACTGCCGCGGCCGAACCGCCCGACGAGCCGCCCGGGACGTGCTCAAGGTTCCATGGGTTCTTCACCGCGCCGTAGTGGCTGGATTCGTTGGCCGAACCCATGGCGAATTCGTCCATGTTGGTCTTGCCCAGGGTGACCATGCCGGCTTCGGCCAGCTTGGCAACCACGGTGGCGTCATACGGCGCCTTGAAGTTGTCGAGCATCTTCGAGCCGCAGCTGGTGCGTACGCCGTTGGTGCAGAACAGGTCCTTGTGGGCGATCGGGGCACCCAGCAGCGCGCCGGTTTCGCCAGCGGCGCGACGGGCGTCGGCGGCACGCGCCTGGCCCAGGGCCAGGTCTTCGGTGACGCTGATGAAGCTGTTGATCTGCGGGTCGAGCTGCTTGATGCGCGCCAGCAGGGCGCCGGTCAGCTCTTCGGAGGAAAACGACTTGTCGGCGAGTCCGCGGGCGATCTCGGCCAGGGTCAATTGATGCATGGCAGGCACTATCCCTTACTCGATGACTTTGGGAACCAGGTACAGACCGCTTTCGGTCGACGGCGCGATGGCCTGGTAGGCGTCGCGCTGGTTGCTTTCGGTGACCTGGTCGGGACGCAGGCGCTGGCTGGCCTCCAGGGGGTGGGCCAGTGGCTCGATGCCAGTAGTGTCGACCGCTTGCATCTGGTCGACCAGCCCGAGAATGCTGTTCAGTGCGTCAGTAATGCGTGGCAGTTCGCCATCATTCAGGCCCAGACGGGCCAGATGGGCGATCTTTTCCACGTCGCAGCGTTCAAGCGCCATGGGGATCTCCAGGGGAAACAAAGACCGGAATTCGGGTCCGCAGTGAGGAACATGTCAGCTTTCTGGCGGTCTAACGGCCGCGAAATTCTGCTGGCGTGCTCGGAAAAACAGCCAATTTAACATATTGGCTCCTTGCCCAAAATCCCTGCCATTGTTAGAGTTTGCCGCACTTTTTTACCCACGCTTTCCCCAGGGTCACTTTCCCATGTTCAAGAAACTGCGTGGCATGTTTTCCAGCGATCTGTCCATCGACCTGGGTACTGCCAACACCCTTATTTACGTGCGTGAGCGCGGTATCGTCCTGAATGAGCCCTCGGTTGTTGCCATCCGTACCCATGGCAACCAGAAAAGCGTCGTCGCCGTCGGTACCGAAGCCAAGCGCATGCTGGGCCGTACGCCTGGCAACATTGCTGCCATTCGTCCGATGAAGGACGGCGTCATCGCCGACTTCAGCGTCTGCGAAAAAATGTTGCAATATTTTATCAACAAGGTTCACGAGAACAGCTTCCTGCAGCCGAGCCCGCGCGTGCTGATCTGCGTGCCGTGCAAGTCGACCCAGGTAGAGCGCCGCGCCATTCGCGAATCGGCGCTGGGTGCCGGTGCCCGTGAAGTGTTCCTGATCGAAGAGCCGATGGCCGCCGCCATCGGTGCCGGCCTGCCGGTCGAAGAAGCCCGCGGTTCGATGGTCGTCGATATCGGTGGTGGTACCACTGAAATCGCGCTGATCTCCCTGAACGGCGTGGTCTATGCCGAATCCGTCCGCGTTGGCGGCGACCGCTTCGACGAAGCCATCGTCACCTACGTGCGCCGCAACTACGGCAGCCTGATCGGCGAGTCCACCGCCGAGCGCATCAAGCAGGAAATCGGTACTGCCTACCCGGGCGGCGAAGTACGTGAAGTCGACGTGCGCGGCCGCAACCTGGCCGAGGGCGTACCGCGTGCCTTCACCCTGAACTCCAACGAAGTGCTCGAAGCGCTGCAGGAATCCCTGGCGACCATCGTCCAGGCGGTCAAGAGTGCCCTGGAGCAATCGCCGCCCGAGCTGGCCTCGGACATCGCCGAGCGTGGCCTGGTGCTGACTGGTGGTGGCGCGCTGCTGCGTGACCTCGACAAGCTGCTGGCCCAGGAAACCGGCCTGCCGGTGATCGTCGCCGAAGACCCGCTGACCTGTGTCGCCCGTGGCGGCGGTCGCGCCCTGGAGATGATGGACAAGCACGCGATGGACCTGCTCTCCAGCGAGTGATTCCGCTCGCTGTTCACGAGCGCCCGGTTTACAGGTAGTACGCACAGTGCTACCTGTATGTGCTGGGCTGGCGCCCGTTCGGGGCGCCGTATCCGTCAACCCGCAACCAGGCTGGTGCGTTGTCCCATGTCCAATGACCTCCTGAGTCGTCCACGAGGAACGGCCCATTAAACCGCTTTTCTCCAAGGGCCCTTCGCTGGGCGTTCGCCTGCTCGTCCTGGTGGTGATGTCGGTCGCGTTGATGGTTGTCGACGCGCGCTTCGACGTGCTTAAACCAGTGCGCAGCCAGATGGGCCTGGTACTCATGGAGTCGTACTGGATCACCGACCTGCCGCAGCGTGCGTGGCAAGGTGTGGCCGGCCAGTTCGGCAGCCGCACCGAACTGATCGCCGAAAACGAAAAGCTCAAGACCGAAGCCCTGCTGCTGCAGGGGCGCCTGCAGAAACTGGCGGCCCTGACCGAGCAGAACGTGCGCCTGCGCGAGTTGCTCAACTCTTCGGCGCTGGTCAACGAAAAGGTCGAAGTGGCGGAGCTGATCGGTGTCGATCCCAACCCGTTCACCCACCGCATCCTGATCAACAAGGGCGAACGTGATGGCGTGTTCCTCGGCCAGCCGGTGCTCGATGCCCGTGGCCTCATGGGCCAGGTGGTCGAGCTGATGCCGTACACCTCGCGGGTACTGTTGCTGACCGATACCACCCATAGCATCCCGGTGCAGGTCAACCGCAACGGCCTGCGCGCCATCGCCAGCGGTACCGGCAACCCGGAGCGCCTGGAGCTGCGCCATGTGGCCGATACCGCCGACATCAAGGAAGGCGACCTGCTGGTCAGTTCCGGCATGGGGCAACGCTTCCCGGCCGGTTACCCGGTGGCCACGGTCAACGAAGTGATCCACGATTCCGGCCAGCCGTTCGCCATCGTTCGTGCCATCCCAACCGCCGCGCTCAACCGCAGCCGCTACATGCTGCTGGTGTTCAGCGACCGGCGCAGCCCGGAACAGCGCGCCACCGATGCCGCCATTGCCCAGGAAGAGGCTGACCGCAAGGGCACCTCGGCCCCAGGCCAGCCGGCCACGACGGGTGAGCAGGGCGCACCAGCTGGCAGCGCCCCTGCCACGCCGGCCACACCAGCGGCCCCGACAGCCCCGGCTGCGCAGCCTGCAGCTCCGGCGGTCGCACCTGCCACGCCGGCTGCCGCGCCTGCCGCACCCGCTCACACCCGGAGGCAATGATGGCTGCATCACGCCGCAACAACGGCTGGGTCATCTGGCTGACTTTCGCCATCGGCCTGCTGCTCAGCGTCTCGCCCATGCCACAGTTCATGGAAGTATTCCGGCCCATGTGGCTGGCCTTGCTGGTGTCGTTCTGGACCCTCGCCGTACCGAACAAGGTCGGCATGACCACCGCGTTCGTGCTGGGCCTGGCCGAGGATGTGCTGTACGGCACCCTGCTGGGTCAGAACGCGCTGATCCTCACCCTCATCACCTTCCTGGTGCTGTCCTTGCAGCAGCGCCTGCGCATGTTCCCCATGTGGCAGCAGAGCCTGGTGATCCTGGTGATCTTCGGCATTGCCCAGCTGATCCAGCTGTGGCTCAGCGCGCTGACCGGCAACCGGCTGCCCACCCTGGCGCTGGTCTGGTCAGCGGTGATCAGTGCCTTGCTCTGGCCGTGGATCAGTTTCGCCCTACGCGACCTGCGCCGACGCTTGCATATCAACTGACGGCGCCGCCGCGACTGACAGGGAGATGTCTGCATGAACCCGCTACACCTGGCCTCCGGCTCGCCCCGTCGTCGTGAACTGCTGACCCAGATCGGTGTGCCGTTCAGTGTCGTCAGTGCCCCCATCGATGAAACCCCACTGCCCGATGAAAGCGCACCGGCCTACGTCGAGCGCCTGGCCCGGGCCAAGGCTGCCGCCGGCCTGGCCTGCCTCGAAGGTCCGGCTGTGGTGCTGGGCGCAGACACTGCCGTGGTGCTCGATGGTCGTATTCTCGGCAAACCGGAAAACCGCGATGATGCCCTGGCCATGCTGGCCGACCTTTCGGGCCGCGAGCACCAGGTATTGACCGCGGTCGCCCTGAGCGATGGCCAGCGCGTGCACAGCCTGTGCGTCACCAGCAAGGTGCGCTTCCGTGCGATCAGCGCCGAGGAAGCGCAACGCTACTGGGCCAGCGGCGAGCCCGCGGACAAGGCCGGCGGCTATGCCATCCAGGGCTTGGGCGCGGTGTTCGTCACCGGCCTTTCCGGCAGCTACTCGGCGGTGGTCGGCTTGCCCCTCAGTGAAACGGCCGAACTGCTTGGCCAATTCGGCATTGCCTGCTGGCAATCGCCCCCGCATACGCCAGAGGTAACAAACCAGCGGTAGCCAGCACTGCATACGCCATCCATCATTATCCAAGACCTTTGACGAGAGCCTGCCATGAGTGAAGAGATCCTGATCAACATCACCCCGATGGAGTCGCGCGTGGCGGTGGTGGAAAACGGGGTGCTGCAGGAAGTGCATGTCGAGCGCACCCAGCGCCGGGGCATCGTCGGCAATATCTACAAAGGCAAGGTGGTGCGTGTGCTGCCGGGCATGCAGGCGGCCTTCGTCGACATCGGCCTGGAGCGCGCGGCATTCATCCATGCCTCGGAAATATCCCAGCGCGAAGGCTCGGCGGTAGAGAACATCACCGCCCTGGTGCACGAGGGACAGGCCCTGGTGGTGCAGGTGACCAAGGACCCGATCGGCACCAAGGGCGCGCGCCTGACCACCCAGCTGTCGATCCCGTCGCGCTACCTGGTATACATGCCGCGCAGCAGCCATGTTGGCATTTCCCTGAAGATCGAAGACGAAGCCGAGCGCGAGCGCCTCAAGCAGGTAGTCAGCGACTGCATGGAAAGCGAGAACATCAAGGACGCCGGTGGCTTCATCCTGCGTACCGCCGCCGAAGGCGCACGCGCTGAAGAGATCCTGCAGGACATTCGCTACCTGCGCCGCCTGTGGGAGCAGATCGGCACCCAGATCAAGACCTGCGGTGCGCCCACGGTCATCTACGAGGACCTGGGCCTGGCCCTGCGTACCTTGCGTGACCTGGTCAACCCGAAGATCGAGAAGATCCGCATCGACTCGCGGGAAACCTTCCAGAAGACCACGCAGTTCGTTGGCGAACTTATGCCGGAAATCGCCGACCGCCTCGAACACTACCCGGGCGAACGGCCGATTTTCGACCTGTATGGCGTCGAGGACGAGATCCAGCGTGCACTGGAGCGCAAGGTGCCGCTGAAGTCCGGTGGCTACCTGGTGGTCGACCCGGCTGAAGCGATGACCACGATCGATGTGAACACCGGCGCCTTCGTCGGCCATCGCAACCTTGAAGAGACCATCTTCAAGACCAACCTCGAGGCCGCCACCGCCATCGCCCGGCAACTGCGCCTGCGCAATATCGGCGGCATCATCATCATCGACTTCATCGACATGGAAGACGAGGAGCACCAGCGCCAGGTGCTGCGCACGCTGGAAAAGCAGCTGGAGCGCGATCACGCCAAGACCAACATCATCGGCATCACCGAGCTGGGCCTGGTGCAGATGACCCGCAAGCGCACACGCGAAAGCCTGGAACAGGTGCTGTGCGAGCCCTGCCTGGCCTGTCAGGGCCGTGGCAAGCTGAAAACCCCCGAGACCATCTGTTACGAAATCTTCCGCGAGATCCTGCGCGAGGCCCGTGCATATCAGGCCGAAGGCTACCGCGTGCTCGCCAACCAGAAGGTGGTCGATCGGTTGCTGGATGAAGAATCCGGTAACGTCGCGGAGCTGGAGGCCTTTATCGGCCGAACCATTCGTTTCCAGGTGGAGTCGATGTATTCGCAGGAACAATACGATGTGGTGCTGCTCTGAGGCCTTCTGAAACGCGCCGCAGGTGGCCCGGGCTGGAAAATCCGGGGCTACGGGCCATCATGGATAAACGACCTGGAGGGCAATGGCCATGGGACGTCTGACCCGCGTTCTTGTCGCCTTGACCCGCTGGGGGCTGGGCGTTTGCGCTCTGCTGGCGGTACTGGTGGCACTGTATGTCAGCCTCGGCCGCGAACTGGTGCCGTTGGTGGCCGAGTATCGCGCCGATGTGGAAAGCAAGGCCGAGCAGGCTTTGGGCCTGCCCGTGCACGTTGGTGCCCTGGAAGGCCGCTGGAGCGGCCTGGCACCGGTGCTGCGGGTGCGCGACCTGCAACTGGGCGAGGGGGCCACGGCCCTGCGCCTGGACGACGTCAAGGTGGTACCCGATGTCTGGGCCAGCCTCACCGCCCGCGAGGTACGCCTGGCACGCATTCAGTTGGGCGGCCTGCAACTGATCCTGCGCGAGAACGAGCAGGGCGCCTGGAGCCTCGAAGGCCTGCCGAAGAAGGACGATGCGCCGCTTGACCCTGCCGAGTTGTTGCAGCGCCTGCGCCAGTTGGGCCGCATCGATGTGTTCGACAGTCAGGTCACCCTGCACCCCTGGCAGCGCGACCCGTTGACCCTCACTTATGTGAGCGTTGGCCTGCAGGCCGGAGCTTCGCGCCATGCCCTGGACCTGCGCGCGACCCTGCCCGATGGCCAACCCTTGTCGCTGAACCTGCGCAGTCGTGCCACGCCCAGCGCCTGGCGCGACGGCCAGGTCGAAGCCTATCTGAGCCTGCCACAGAGTGACTGGGCGCGTTGGTTGCCGCCACGCCTGCTGGGCCAGTGGCATGCCGACGCCCTGCGGGCGGGCGGCGAGTTCTGGGTCGACTGGAGCAAGGGGCAGTTGCAGCAGGCCGTTGTACGCCTCAATGCACCGGAGCTACACGGTGCCTATGCCGGGCGCAAGGCGGCCAGGCTGAACAACCTGGCCCTGGGTGCCTGGTTCCAGCGCCAGGAGCAAGGCTTCGATGTGGTAGTCGACTCCCTGGCCATGGACGTCGGCAAGACCCGTTGGGAGTCGCACCTGCAATTGCAGCAGCGTCCAGGCGAGGACGCTGCCGCGGAAAGCTGGAACGTGCAGGCCGACCGCCTCGACCTCACGCCGTTGACACCGCTCGTCGATGCCCTGGCGCCACTGCCGGACAAGGTCATGGCTGTGGTCGATGGCCTGAATGTGACCGGCGCGTTGCGCAATGTGCGTCTGGTAGCCCGGCCCAAGGCTGAGGGTGACCAGCGCCTGCAGTTCGAAGCCAACCTGGAGAAGGTCGGTTTCGATGCCTATCACAATGCCCCGGCAGCCGGTAACGTCAGCGGCAGCATCAGCGGAGACCTTGGTCATGGCGAACTGCGCCTTGATACCGATGCGTTCATGCTGCACCTTTACCCGATCTTCGCCAAACCCTGGCATTACCAGAAGGCCAATGCGCGCCTGACCTGGGCCCTGGACAAGGAGGGCTTCACCCTGGTCGCGCCTTACCTCAAGGTACTGGGCGAGGAGGGCAAGATCGCCGGTGACTTCCTCATTCGCCTGTTGTTCGAAGAAGGCCGTGAAGACTACATGGACCTGCGCGTCGGCCTGACCGAAGGCGATGGCCGCTACACCGCCAAGTACCTGCCCGAGGTGCTCAGCCCGGCACTCGACGAATGGCTGCGCAGTGCGATCGTCAAAGGCACGGTGGACGAAGGCTACTTCCAGTACCAAGGCTCGCTGAACCATGGTGTCGCGCCGGAAGCCCGCAGCATCAGCCTGTTCTTCAAGGTGCGTGATGCAGCCTTGGACTTCCAGCCGGGCTGGCCGCAGGTGCAGCACGTAGATGGCGATGTGTTCATCGAGGACAGTGGTGTGCGCATCAAGGCCCAGCGTGGCGTACTCCTCGACACCAAGGTAAGTAATGTGAGCGTCGACATCCCGCATGTCGACGAGGGCCAGCAAAGCCACCTGTACCTCGATGGTGACTTCGACGGGAGCCTGGGCGATGGCCTGAAGATCCTCAAGGAGGCGCCAATCGGCATTGGCGAGATATTTGCCGGCTGGGAGGGCGAGGGGCCGCTCAAGGGCAAGGTCAAGCTCGACATTCCGCTGGCCCGCGGGCAGCGGCCGAAAGTGCAGGTGGACTTTGCCACCGACGATGCCCGGCTGAAGGTGGCGCCGCCGAGCCTGGAGTTGAGCCGCCTGAAGGGTGACTTCAGTTTCGATTTGGACAAGGGCCTGAGCGGCAAGGGCATCAGCCTGCAGGCCTTCGGCAAGCCGGTGACGGCGCAAATCACCGCCGAAGGCCAGCCCGGGCAGATGCAGACACGCGTCAACGCCAGCGGCCAGGTGTCGCTCAAGGCACTGACCGACTGGCTGCAGTTCAACCAGGCCTTGCCGGCTTCCGGCGACCTGCCGTACCAGTTGCAGGTCAGCCTGGGTAGCCGAGACAACCGCCTGAGCGTCAATTCCAGCCTGAAGGGCCTGGCCATCGACCTGCCAGCACCCTTTGGCAAGGCAGCGTCCGATACCCGTGACACCCGTTTCAGCATGACCCTGCAGGGGCCGGAGCGGCGCTTCGATGTCGCCTACACCGACCTTGCCCGCTTTGCCTACGCCGCGCCGGCCGAGAAGCTGGGGCAGGGCCGTGGCGAGTTGCTGCTGGGCACCGGTGACGCCCAGGTACCTGCCGGCCAGGGCCTGCGAGTGCGCGGGCACCTGGAGACGCTGGACCTGGGGCCCTGGCAGGAACAGGCGGCGCGCCTGGCCGGCGATGACCCGGGCGGTAGCGCGAGGCAGAACCTGCAAGGCGTAGACCTGAGCATCGGCCAGCTGAAAGCCTTTGGCCTGGACCTGAACCAGGCCGTGGTGCGCCTGGCCCGTGGCGGCCCCGCCTGGGATTTGCGCCTCGATAGCAAGGAAGTCATCGGCAACGCCCGGGTGCCGGATGCCAAGGGTGCGCCAATGGTGGTGCGCATGCAGACCTTGCGCCTGCCCGCCGCCAGCGCGGCGGAAAAGCAGGCAGAGGCACAGGCCGAGGAGGGCCCGGACCCGCTGGCTTCGTTCGACCCGCGCAAGGTTCCGGCGCTGGACCTGAGCATTGACAAGCTCTATCGCGGTGACGACCTGTACGGCAGTGCGTCGCTCAAGCTGCGGCCGACCGCGCGTGGCGTGACCGCCAGCGATATAGACCTCGACTTCAAAGGCCTGCGTATCGATGGTGGCGGTGGCTGGGAAGGCGAACCGGGAAAAACCGGCAGTTGGTACAAAGGGCGCCTGGACGGCAAGAACCTGGCGGATGTGCTCAAGGCCTGGGGTTTTGCACCGACCGTGACCAGCCGCGACTTCCGCCTGGATGTGGATGGCCGCTGGCCGGGTTCGCCGGCCTCGGTGAGCCTCAAGCGCTTCTCCGGCAGCATGGACGCAGCCCTGCGCACCGGCCAGTTCGTTGAGGTCGAGGGCAGTGCCCAGGCGCTGCGGGTGTTCGGCCTGCTGAACTTCAACTCCATCGGCCGGCGCTTGCGCCTGGACTTCTCCGACCTGTTCGACAAGGGCCTGGCCTACGACCGTGTCAAAGGCTTGCTGGTAGCCAGTGACGGTGTCTATGTGACGCGCGAGCCAATCGCCGTGACTGGCCCGTCGAGCAACTTCGAGCTGGACGGCACCTTGGACCTGGTGCGCGACCGGGTCGATGCCAACCTGCAGGTAAGTCTGCCAGTGACCAACAACCTGCCGCTGGCAGCCCTGATTGTCGGCGCGCCAGCCGTGGGCGGGGCGCTATTCCTGGTGGACCGGCTGATCGGTGACCGGGTGTCACGCTTCGCCAGCGTGCACTACCGTGTCGAAGGTCCGGTGAAAGAGCCTAGAATCACATTTGTGAAACCTTTCGAGAAATCCCGCTAGGAGTGCCCATGAAGGCAGCGGTAATCCAGATGGTCAGCCAGGACGATGTGCTGGCCAACCTGCAGCGCGCCGGTGCCCTGTTGGAGCAGGCCGCCTCTGGCGGCGCACGGCTGGCGGTGCTGCCGGAAAACTTCGCTGCCATGGGCCGCAAGGACGCCGCTGCCATCGGCCGCGCCGAAGCGTTGGGCGAAGGGCCGATCCTGCCATGGTTGAAACGCACCGCCCTCGACCTCAAGTTATGGATTGTCGCCGGTACCTTGCCATTGCCACCGGTCGGCCAACCTGAAGCCAAGGCCCATGCCTGCTCGCTGCTGATCGACGAACACGGTGAGGTAGCGGCACGCTATGACAAGCTGCACCTGTTTGATGTGGACGTTGCCGACAATCGTGGCCGTTACCGCGAGTCCGACGACTATGCCCACGGCGCCCAGGTAGTGGTGGCCGATACGCCAGTAGGGCGGCTGGGGCTGAGCGTGTGCTACGACCTGCGCTTCCCCGAACTGTACAGCGCACTACGCGCCGCCGGCGCGGAACTGATCACTGCGCCGGCTGCCTTCACTGCGGTAACGGGCGCGGCACATTGGGAAGTGCTTGTGCGCGCCCGGGCCATCGAGACCCAGTGCTACCTGCTGGCTGCGGCACAGGGCGGCACCCACCCGGGGCCACGGGAAACCCATGGCCATGCGGCGATCGTCGACCCCTGGGGGCGCATCGTCGCTGAACAGGCGCAAGGTGAAGCAGTATTGCTCGCCGAACGCGACATTGACGAACAAGCGTCCATCCGGGCGCGCATGCCGGTGGTATCGCACCGGCGCTTTTTCTCGCAGGGCGCGTTGCGGCCTGCGCACACCTCGGAGTGACTATGAGCCAGATGTTATCCACCGTCAGCGAGCAGCTCCTGGCCCCAGGCGGCTTGACCCTGGACAGCCTGCAGAGCGTGCTGGGTGAGTTGGCCGGCCCCGGCATCGATGCCGCCGACCTGTATTTCCAGGGCCAGATCTCGGAAACCTGGGCGCTGGAAGACGGCATCGTCAAAGAGGGCAGTTTCAACCTCGACCAGGGCGTAGGCGTGCGTGCCCAGTCCGGTGAAAAGACCGGCTTTGCCTACAGCAACGCAATCAACCTCGAAGCGCTGACCTCGGCCGCCCGTGCCGCCCGTTCGATCTCCCGTGCCGGGCAGAACGGCAAGGTGCAGGCCTTCCGCAGCCAGGACGTGACTGCCCTTTATCCGGCGGACAACCCGCTGGATGTGCTCAGCCGTGCCGAGAAGGTCGAGCTGCTCAAGCGTGTCGACGCCGCCACCCGCGCGCTGGACCCGCGTATCCAGCAGGTCAGTGTGAGCATGGCCGGGGTATGGGAACGCATCCTGATCGCTGCGGCCGATGGCAGCCTGGCCGCCGACGTGCGCCCGCTGGTGCGCTTCAACGTCAGCGTAATCGTCGAGCAGAACGGCCGCCGCGAGCGTGGCGGGCAGGGCGGTGGCGGGCGTACCGACTACCGCTTCTTCACCGAAGAGCGGGTCATGGGCTATGCCCGCGAAGCGCTGCGCCAGGCCCTGGTGAACCTGGAGGCGATCCCGGCACCGGCTGGTACCCTGCCGGTGGTGCTGGGTTCGGGCTGGTCGGGCGTGCTGCTGCACGAGGCTGTCGGCCATGGCCTGGAAGGTGACTTCAACCGCAAGGGCAGTTCGGCGTTCAGCGGCCGCATTGGCGAGAAAGTGGCGTCGAGCCTGTGCACCATTGTCGACGACGGCACCCTCGAAGGCCGCCGTGGCTCGCTGAGCGTGGATGACGAAGGCACCCCGACCGAGTGCACCACATTGATCGAGAACGGTGTGCTCAAGGGCTACATGCAGGACAAGCTGAACGCGCGCCTGATGGGCATGGCGGTGACCGGCAACGGCCGCCGCGAATCCTACGCGCACCTGCCGATGCCGCGCATGACCAACACCTACATGCGTGCGGGCGAAAGCGACCCGCAGGAAATCATCGCTTCGGTGAAGAAGGGTATCTACTGCGCCAACCTCGGCGGTGGCCAGGTGGACATTACCAGCGGCAAGTTCGTGTTCTCGACCAGTGAGGCCTACCTGATCGAAGACGGCAAGATTACCGCGCCGGTGAAGGGGGCGACCCTGATCGGCAACGGCCCGGAGGCGATGAGCCGGGTGTCGATGGTCGGTAACGACCTGGCGCTGGACAGCGGGGTAGGGACTTGCGGCAAGGACGGGCAGTCGGTGCCGGTGGGGGTCGGGCAGCCAACCTTGAAGCTGGATGCGATCACCGTAGGCGGTACAGGGGCGTGATGGCTTCAGGTGTGGGAGCGGGCGTGCCCGCGAAGCAGGCGACGCGGTGCATGGCACCGGCTTCGCCGGTGTTCGCGGGCTTGCCCGCTCCCACAGGGGCCCAGCCTGTCAGCGCAATCCGCGCTGCAGCTCGTCGAGGTCGCGGATGTACTTGAACACCTTGCGCGCGGCGGCAGGCGGCTTGTTCCGGGCCTTCTCGTGCTGGGCATGGCGTACCAGCGAGCGCAGCTGCTGGCGGTCGGTGTCGGGGTATTCGTTGACGAAGCGTTCGAGGTCTTCGTCATTACCGTCGATCAACCGGTCGCGCCAGCGCTCCAGGCTGTGGAAGCGCTCGTTGTACTGGCGGGTCGAGCTGTCCATCTGTTCGAGCAGGGCGTGGATGGCATCCAGATCCTGCACGCGCATCAGCTTGCCGACAAACGACATGTGGCGTTTGCGGGCACCGTGAGCGGTGTGCTTGCTGGCTTCGGCCAGGGCCTTGCGCAGCTCGTCGGTCAACGGCAGGCGAGCCAGAGTATCGGCCTTGAGCGTGGTAAGGCGCTCGCCGAGTTCGACCAGCGCATGCAGCTCGCGCTTGATCTGGGTTTTGCTTTTTTCGCCGTCGAAGGCGTCGTCGTTTGAATCAACCATGGTGGCAGTCCGCTAGAAATCGCCGCCATGATAACCAGTCGGGGGCCGCTTGTCCGGCCCGGTCGTAGAATGACCCTCGCCGAACGCAGAATTTGAGTGGAGAGAACCATGAGTGCAGTCCAGAGCGTAGGTCCGAAGGACCTGCCAGCATTGCAGGAGCAGGTCGAGGCGATCATCGCCGAGGCGCGCCGTCAGGGGGCCAGCGCCTGCGAAGTTGCGGTGTCGCTGGAGCAGGGCCTGTCCACCACGGTACGTCAACGAGAGGTCGAGACGGTCGAATTCAATCGCGACCAGGGCTTTGGTATCACCCTCTATGTGGGCCAGCGCAAAGGCTCGGCGAGCACCTCGGCCAGTGGCCCGGAAGCGATCCGCGAAACCGTCGCCGCGGCCTTGGCGATTGCCAGGCATACCTCCGAGGACGAATGTTCCGGCCTGGCCGACGCAGCGTTGATGGCCCGCGAGATCCCGGACCTGGACCTGTACCACGACTGGAACCTCGAGCCAGAGAAGGCCATCGAGATGGCCCTGGCCTGCGAAGCGGCGGCGTTCGACGCCGACCCGCGCATCCTCAATGCCGACGGCACCACCCTCAATACCCACCAGGGCTGCCGCGTGTATGGCAACAGCCATGGTTTCATCGGTGGCTACGCCTCGACCCGGCACAGCCTGAGCTGCGTGATGATCGCCGAAGGCGACGGCCAGATGCAGCGTGACTACTGGTACGACGTGAACCGCCAGGGCAACCTGCTGGCCGACCCGCGTAGCATCGGCGTGCGCGCTGCCCAGCGTGCCGCCAGCCGCCTGGGTGCGCGTCCGGTGCCGACCTGCGAAGTGCCGGTGCTGTTCTCGGCCGAGCTGGCCGGTGGCTTGTTCGGCAGCTTCCTGTCGGCCATCTCCGGCGGCAACCTGTACCGCAAGTCGTCGTTCCTGGAGGGGACCATCGGCCAGCGCCTGTTCCCCACCTGGCTGACCCTCGACGAGCGCCCGCACATTCCGCGGGCACTGGGCAGTGCCGCATTCGACGGCGATGGCCTGGCTACCTATGCCAAGCCGTTCGTCGACAAGGGTGAGCTGGTGTCGTACCTGCTAGGTACCTATTCCGGGCGCAAGCTGGGTTTGCCAAGCACAGCCAACGCTGGTGGTGTGCACAACCTGTTCGTCAGCCATGGTGTCGAAGACCAGGCGGCGCTGATCCGGCGCATGGGCCGCGGGCTGCTGGTGACCGAGTTGATGGGGCATGGCCTGAACATGGTGACGGGGGATTATTCCCGTGGCGCGGCAGGCTTCTGGGTCGAGAATGGCGAGATTCAGCACGCAGTGCAGGAAGTGACCATTGCCGGGAACATGAAAGACATGTTCCAGCAGATTGTCGCGATCGGCAGCGATCTTGAGACCCGAAGCAACATTCACACCGGGTCGGTGCTGATCGAGCGGATGACTGTGGCGGGTAGCTGATTCATAGCCTGTACCGGCCTCTTCGCGGGTAAACCCGCTCCTACAGTTACTGCACAAGACTGAGCCTTATGCGATTCCTGTGGGAGCGGGTTTACCCGCGAAGAGGCCGGTGCAGGCAATAGAGAATTTTCAATGAAACCGAAGACCCGGCCCCCACGCCGGTTTTTTTGTTTCATCACCTTTCTCTTGAAGTGATTATGTTTATCACCTAATAATGAATATCATTATCCAGAAACCCGGCGATGATGTTCATGAAACCCGTCCTCCGCGAACTGCCCTACCTGGAAAACTGGCGCTGGCTCAGCCGACGCATCCGCTGTGCGCTGGAGCCCGACGAACCGCGCCTGATCGAGCATTACCTGGCTGAAGGCCGTTACCTGGTGTGCTGCACCGAGACCTCGCCATGGACGGTGGCGCTGACCTCCTTCCGCCTGCTGCTGGATACCGCCTGCGACCGCATGCTGCCCTGGCATTGGCGCTGCCTGTGCCTGGACCTGGCCTGGCGCCCGCTGCTGGACCTGCGCAACCTCGACCGCGAGGCCCAGAACCAGCGCTGGCAGCCCTACGCCCTGCAGTTGGCCAATTGCCGCCTGCTGCCATCGATTTCTCCCGATGAACTGATGCAAGGATTTGATGATGAGTGATACCCGTATCGAGCGTGACAGCATGGGCGAATTGCAGGTGCCGGCCCAGGCCCTGTACGGTGCCCAGACCCAGCGCGCGGTCGACAACTTCCCGATCAGCGGCCAGCGCATGCCGGCCCAGTTCATTCGTGCGCTGCTGCTGGCCAAGGCTGCCGCGGCCAAGGCCAACGTCGAACTGGAACAGCTGTCGACCGCGCAGGGCCAGGCCATCGTCACGGCAGTCGAGCAACTCCTGGCGGGTGACTTCATCCAGCATTTCCCGGTGGATGTGTTCCAGACAGGCTCCGGCACCAGCTCGAATATGAACGCCAACGAGGTGATCGCGACTCTGGCCAGCCGCGTGCTGGGTGAGGCCGTCAACGCCAACGACCACGTCAACTGCGGCCAGAGCAGCAACGACATCATCCCGACCACGATTCACGTCAGCGCCGCCCTGGCCTTGCACGAGCAGCTACTGCCCGCCATGGCGCACCTGGTACAGGTGATCGAGGCCAAGTCGGCACAGGTGCATCAGTACGTAAAGACCGGCCGCACCCACCTGATGGACGCCATGCCGGTGCGCATGAGCCAGGTGCTGGATGGCTGGGCGGCACAGATCAATGGCGCCAAGGCACACATCGAAGCGACCCTGCCCAGCCTGCAGGCGCTGGCCCAGGGTGGCACCGCTGTGGGCACTGGCATCAACGCCCACCCACAGTTCGCTGCCGGTTTCGCCCGCCAGCTCAGCGGCCTGACCCAGGTCGAGTTCACCCCCGGGCGAAACCTGTTCGCCCTGATCGGCTCGCAGGACACCGCAGTGGCCCTGTCCGGCCAGCTCAAGACTGCCGCCGTGGCGTTGATGAAGATTGCCAACGACCTGCGCTGGATGAACTCTGGCCCGCTGGCCGGGCTGGGCGAAATCGAGCTGCAAGGTCTGCAGCCGGGCTCTTCTATCATGCCTGGCAAGGTCAACCCGGTGATTCCAGAGGCCACCGCCATGGTCGCCGCCCAAGTGATCGGCAATGACGCCACCATTGCCATCGCTGGCCAGTCCGGCAACTTCGAGCTGAACGTGATGCTGCCGGTGATCGCCCGCAACCTGCTGGAGAGCATCGAGCTGATGGCCAACGTTAGCCGCCTGCTGGCCGACAAGGCCATCGCCAGCTTCAAGGTCAACGAAAGCAAGCTCAAGGAAGCCCTGGCACGCAACCCGATTCTGGTCACGGCGCTGAACCCGATCATCGGCTACCTCAAGGCCGCTGAAATCGCCAAGACCGCTTACAAGCAGGGCCGTCCGATCATCGACGTGGCGCTGGAGCACACCGACCTATCGCGTGACCAGCTGGAAGCGCTACTGGACCCGGAAAAACTCACCGCCGGTGGTATCTGACACTGAGTCACGGCCCAAGCGCCAGCGGTGGCCGCGTTGGTCATCGCGCAACCTATGCCTACGGAATTCACTGATATGCCCCATATCTTGCCTGCACTGCCTTACGCCTACGCTGCGCTGGAACCGCACATCGACGCGCAGACCATGGAAATCCACCACACCAAGCACCACCAGACCTACGTCACTGGCCTCAACGCCGCCATCGAAGGCACCGAGTGGGCTGAGTGGCCGGTGGAAAAACTGCTCGGCGCGGTCGGGCAACTGCCGGAAAACCTGCGTGGTGCGGTGACCAACCATGGCGGCGGGCACGCCAACCACAGCCTGTTCTGGACCGTGATGTCGCCGCAGGGCGGGGGAGAGCCGCAGGGTGCTCTGGCGCAGGCCATCGACGCCCAACTGGACGGCTTCGATGCCTTCAAGGAGGCCTTCACCAAGGCTGCGCTGACCCGCTTCGGCAGTGGCTGGGCCTGGCTCAGCGTGACCCCGCAGAAAACGCTGGTAGTGGAAAGCAGCGGCAACCAGGACAGCCCGCTGATGCACGGCAACACACCAATCCTCGGCCTGGACGTGTGGGAGCATGCCTATTACCTGAAGTACCAGAACCGTCGTCCGGAATACATCGGTGCCTTTTACAACGTCATTGACTGGGCGGAAGTGGAGCGCCGCTACCTCGAAACCCTGAAGTGAGTCTCCCCGGTATGCGCTCCCAGATGATGTCCGTCAGCCGCGTGCGCCTGTTTCGCCTGTTTCGCATGACGCTTGGGACTTTGCTGTTGCTCGCAGGGACTGCATTGCTATTGGCGCGCGGCTTCGCCTGGTTGGACCTGGCCTGGCCCGCTTGGGGCTGTGCATCGGTTTGCGCCGGATGATGGGGTGTTCACCGGTTTCGCTGTGGGAGCGGCACATAACTCATTGAATTAGCGGGGGCTCTGTGGGAGCGGCTTTAGCCGCGAACACCGGCGCAGCCGGTGCCATGCACCGCGTTGGATTCTTCGCGGCTAAAGCCGCTCCCACAGGGTAAGCGTACCGCTTGCAATTCATTCGCCTTCGTCGAAGAAGTTGTTGATCAGTTCGACCAGCGCTGCCATGGCATCGTCGTCCTGCTCGCCTTCGGTATGCAGGTGCACCTGGGTGCCCTTGCCGGCCGCCAGCATCATCACCGCCATGATGCTCTTGCCATCCACCAACTTGTCCGGCGCACGGCCAACCCTGACCTGGCAGGGGAAGCGGCCGGCAACGCCGACGAACTTGGCTGCCGCCCGGGCATGCAGACCCAGCTTGTTGATGATGGTGATTTCACGGGCGGGCATCGTGGGGCGGATCCTTGGGCTAGAGGTCGCGGTGGCGGACCTGGACGTTTTTCAGGGATTGCTGCAGCAGTTGGCCAAGGCGTTCGGTGATGTACACCGAGCGGTGGTGGCCGCCGGTGCAGCCAATGGCAATGGTGACGTAGGCACGGTTGCTAGCGGCGAAGCGGGGCAGCCACTTGAGCAGGTAGCTGGAAATGTCGTTGAACATCTCTTCGACATCCGGCTGTGCGGCCAGGTAGTCGATTACCGGTTGGTCGAGGCCGGAATGCTCACGCAGCTCGGGTTTCCAATAGGGGTTGGGCAAGCAGCGCACATCGAACACCAGGTCGGCATCGACCGGCATTCCTCGCTTGAAACCGAACGACTCGACCAGGAACGCGGTGCCAGGCTCGGGCTGGTTGAGCAGGCGCAGCTTGATCGAATCACGCAGCTGATACAGGTTCAGGCTGGTGGTGTCGATCTTCAGGTCGGCCAGGTCTGCAATCGGCCCCAGCAATTCGCTTTCTACCCGGATCGCTTCCGCGAGCGAGCGGTTGGCGTTGGTCAGCGGGTGGCGTCGGCGGGTTTCCGAGAAACGCTTGAGCAGTACGTCTTCGTCGGCATCCAGGTACAGCACGTCGCACTGGATATGCCGGGCGCGGGCTTCTTCGAGCAACTCGGGGAAACGCGTCAGGTGGCTGGGCAAGTTGCGCGCGTCGATCGACACGGCGACCTTGGGTTGCTGCAACTCGGTGTTGATCAGCGCATTTTCCGCCAGTTGCGGCAGCAGCCCGGCGGGCAGGTTGTCAATGCAGTAGAAACCGTTGTCTTCCAGGACATCGAGGGCGGTGCTCTTGCCGGAGCCGGACCGGCCGCTGACGATGATCAGGCGCATGTTCAGTGCTCGTTCTGTACGTCCAGGACAACCTGGAACAGGGCCTCGCTGCTGGTGGCCGCACGCAGGCGATCACGGACCTCCTTGCGATCGAGCATGCTGGCAATCTGGCGCAGCAATTCCAGATGGGCATCGGTGGCGGCTTCTGGCACCAGCAGGACGAACAGCAGGTCCACCGGCGCGCCATCGATGGCGTCGTAGTCGATAGGCGCTTCCAGATGCAGCAGGGCGCTGACCGGAGCGGAACATCCTTCAAGCCGGCAGTGCGGGATGGCGATGCCGTTGCCGAAACCGGTCGAACCGAGTTTTTCCCGGGCGACCAGTTTTTCGAAGACGTCTTGCATCTCCAGTTCGGGCACTTGTTCGGCGATGACGGTGGCGACCTTTTCCAGGGCGCGCTTCTTGCTGCCGCCCGGCACGTTCACGAGGGAACGGCCGGGGGTCAGGATGGTTTCAAGTCGGATCATGGATGAGGGGGATCAGCGGGCAGCTGCACCTTGCAGCAGGCTTTGCTGTTTTTCCTTGTGTTTTTTCAGTTGGCGGTCGAGCTTGTCGGCCAAGGCGTCGATCGCTGCATACATGTCTTCGTGTTCGGCGTTGGCAACCACTTCGCCGCCGGGAATCTGCAAGGTCGCCTCGACCTTCTGCTGCAGCTTCTCGACTTTCATGATGACCTGCACGTTGGTGATCTTGTCGAAGTGACTTTCCACGCGAGCGAGCTTTTCAAGCACATAATCGCGCAGTGGCTGGGTGACTTCTACATGCTGTCCACTGATATTGACTTGCATACAGCTTCTCCTTTGTTGCCCGTGCATAAAGAGGCAGGTCTTGCACCTGCCCCACAAACGCTGTGGCACATCTCAGGGGCTACATCAGTCGCTTGCGCTCGCTCGACGGTGCGATGCCGAGGGACTCGCGGTACTTGGCGACGGTGCGACGGGCTACCTGGATGCCTTGTGCCTCCAGTAAACCAGCGATCTTGCTGTCACTCAATGGCTTTTTCTGATTTTCCGCCGCAACCAGTTTCTTGATGATCGCGCGGATAGCCGTAGACGAGCATTCTCCGCCTTCGGAGGTGCTGACGTGGCTGGAGAAAAAGTATTTCAGTTCGTAGATGCCACGCGGGGTGTGCATGTATTTCTGCGTGGTTACCCGCGAAATGGTCGACTCGTGCATGCCCACCGCTTCGGCTATGTCATGCAGCACCAAGGGCTTCATCGCTTCGTCGCCGTGGTCGAGGAAGCCGCGCTGGTGCTCGACGATCTGCGTGGCCACCTTCATCAGGGTTTCGTTGCGGCTTTGCAGGCTCTTGATGAACCAGCGCGCTTCCTGCAGCTGGTTGCGCATGAAGGTGTTGTCGGCACTGGTGTCGGCCCGGCGCACAAAGCCAGCGTACTGCGGGTTTACGCGCAGCCGCGGAATGGCCTCCTGGTTCAGCTCCACCAGCCAGCGGTCGCTGTCCTTGCGTACGATGACGTCGGGCACCACGTACTCAGGCTCGCTGGACTCGATCTGCGAGCCGGGGCGCGGGTTGAGGCTTTGTACCAGCTCGATGACCTGGCGCAGCTCGTCTTCCTTGATTTTCATGCGACGCATCAGCTGGCTGTAGTCGCGGCTGCCGAGCAGGTCGATGAAGTCGGTGACCAGGCGCTTGGCTTCCGCCATCCACGGGGTGCTGGCGGGCAGCTGGCGCAATTGCAGCAACAGGCATTCGCCAAGGGTGCGGGCGGCAACGCCTGCTGGCTCGAACTGCTGGATGCGGTGCAGTACCGCTTCGACCTCGTCCAGCTCGATATCCAGCTCCGGATCGAAACCGGCGCAGATCTCCTCGAGGGTGTCTTCCAGGTAGCCCTGGCCGTTGATGCTGTCGATCAGGGTGACGGCGATCAGGCGGTCGGTGTCGGACATCGGAGCCAGGTTCAGTTGCCACAGCAGGTGGCTTTGCAGGCTTTCGCCGGCCGATGTGCGGGTGGTGAAGTCCCACTCGTCGTCGTCGTTGCTCGGCAAGCTGCTGGCACTGGTCTGGTAGATGTCTTCCCAGGCGGTGTCGACCGGCAGTTCGTTGGGGATGCGCTCGCTCCATTCACCGTCTTCCAGGGTGTCGGCACTGGTCGTGCTTTCCTGGAAGCTGTTGTCCTGGACTTCAGCGGCCGGCTTGTTCTCGGCGTTGTCCGCCATCGGGTCGCTGTTGTCGAAGTCGTCGCCGTCTTCCTGACGTTCGAGCATCGGGTTCGACTCCAGCGCTTCCTGGATTTCCTGTTGGAGGTCCAGGGTGGAGAGCTGGAGCAGGCGGATGGCCTGTTGCAACTGCGGTGTCATCGTCAGTTGCTGGCCCATTTTTAGGACGAGCGATGGTTTCATGGCTGGGGCTTAATACCTTGTTCGCCGGCGCGCATGCGCCATCCACTACACGAGGGCGCCGGGGCGCCAGATCAAGCAAGTTTTATGCCTTAAATTGTAGCGTTTGCCTAGAGTACCGTAACACTTTACCCCAGGTTCCAGGGCTATTTGCCAGTACTCCAGGCGCGTGCCGGGCTCAGAGCCGGAACTCGTGGCCCAGGTAAACTTCTTTGACCAGGTCGTTGGCCAGGATGGTTTCGGCGTCGCCTTCGGCGATCAGCCGGCCATCATTGACGATATAGGCGGTTTCGCAGATATCCAGGGTCTCACGCACGTTGTGGTCGGTGATCAGTACACCGATGCCCTTGGCCTTGAGGTGATGGATGATCTGCTTGATGTCGCCGACCGAAATCGGGTCGACACCGGCAAACGGTTCGTCCAGCAGGATGAACTTGGGTGCGGTCGCCAGCGCGCGGGCAATTTCCACGCGGCGGCGCTCACCACCGGACAGGCTCATGCCGAGGTTGTCGCGAATGTGGCTGATGTGGAATTCCTGCAGCAGGCTTTCCAGCTCTTTGCGCCGGCCGTCGCGGTCGAGGTCCTTGCGGGTCTCGAGGATGGCCATGATGTTGTCGGCCACCGACAGCTTGCGGAAGATCGAGGCTTCCTGCGGCAGATAGCCGATGCCCGCGCGGGCGCGACCGTGCATGGGCTGGTGGCTGACATCGAGGTTGTCGATCAGCACGCGCCCCTGATCGGCCTGGACCAGGCCGACGATCATGTAGAAGCAGGTGGTCTTGCCGGCGCCGTTGGGGCCGAGCAGGCCGACGATCTGGCCGCTGTCGATAGACAGGCTGACGTCGCGTACGACTTGCCGCCCCTTGTAGCTCTTGGCCAGGTGCTGGGCTTTGAGGGTTGCCATTTACTCGGCCTTCTTCTTGGGCTGGATCACCATGTCGATACGCTGACGCGGCGAGGTCACGTTGCCACCACGACCGGCGGTCGCCACCTGGGTCTGGGTGTTGTAGACGATCTTCTCGCCTTCGGTGGTGTTGCCTTCGTTCTCGACCTTGGCGCGGTCGGTGAGGATCACCATGTCCTTCTGCGACTGGTACTGGATGGTCACCGCCCAGCCTTTCATCTTGTCCGGCTTGGCTGCGCTCTGCTGCTGCTCGAAGTAGGCCAGGTTGCCCACCGAGGTCACCACGTCGATGTCGCCGGAGGCGGAACGGGTGATGGTCACGGTGTTGCCTTTGATCATCATCGAACCCTGGGTGATGATCACGTCGCCGGTGTAGGTGGCCACGCCCTGCTTGTCGTCCAGGTGGGCGTTGTCGGCCTGGATGCGGATAGGCTGGTCACGGTCATTCGGCAGGGCGAGGGCGCTCGCGCTTCCCAGTGCTGCGCTCAGGCTGAGCAAAAGGGGGAGGGTTTTAACGAGCCTCATACTGTCCTCTTACGTTAGAGAGCAAGTCCATCTTGCCTTCTTTCAAATACGCTTTCATTCCTTTGCCCGTAGTTGTGCCACCGGCGCCGTCGATTCTAACGGCTTGCTCGGTCTGCGCATATTGCTTCTGCGGGAACACGGTCATGCGTGAGCTGGTAATGATCATTTCACGCTGCTTTTCGTCGGTGCGGGCGACCCGTACGTTGTCGATCAGTTCGACTTCGCTGCCGTCCGGGTTGACCTCGGCGCGGGTGCTCTGTACGTGCCACGGGTATTCGGTACCGCGGTACAGGTGCAGGTCCGGCGTGGTCAGCAGGGTGATTTCGCTGGCCTTGAGGTGTTCGACCTTGTCGGCGGTCATTTCGTACTGCAGCTTGCCGTCGGGCAGGAACTGCACGCTGTGGGCGTTGACTGCGTAGTAGTCGATGGCGCTTTCGTCGACCTGGGCCACAGGCTTGTCGAGGAAGCTTTCCGGGCTGACATTCCAGTAGCCGATCGCCACCAGCAGGGCGGCGATCACCGCGAGCAGCGCAATGTTGCGGGCTTTCTTGCTGAACATGGGCAGCCTTACAGGTAGTTGGCGTTGGCAGCGTCCAGGGTGCCCTGGGCCTGCATGATCAGTTCGCAGAATTCACGGGCCGCGCCTTCGCCGCCACGTGCCTGGGTCACGCCATGGGCGTGCTGGCGAACGAACGGCGCGGCGTTGGCCACCGCCATGCCCAGTGCGACCCGGCGGATCACCGGCAGGTCGGGCAGGTCGTCGCCAAGGTAGGCCACTTGAGCATAGCTCAGGCCCAGTTCGGCGAGCAGGCCGTCCAGCACCACCAGTTTGTCCTCGCGGCCCTGGTACAGGTGCGGGATGCCGAGGTTCTTCGCCCGGCGCTCGACCACCGGGGTCTTGCGCCCGCTGATGATCGCGGTGGTCACGCCCGAGGCCATGAGCATCTTGATGCCCTGGCCGTCGAGGGTGTTGAAGGTCTTGAACTCGCTGCCGTCCTCGAGGAAGTACAGGCGCCCGTCGGTGAGCACGCCGTCCACGTCGAACACTGCCAGCTTGATGCCTTTGCCGCGTTGCATGAGGTCCTGGTTCATTCCATTGCTCCTTTACATCACACCGGCGCGCAGCAGGTCGTGCATGTTCAGGGCGCCGGTGGGGCGGTCCTCGCGGTCCACCACCACCAGGGCGCCGATCTTGTGGTCTTCCATGATCTTCAGGGCCTCGGCCGCGAGCATCTCGGCGCGGGCCGTCTTGCCGTGCACGGTCATGACTTGATCGATCAGGGTGGTGTGGACGTCGATGTTGCGGTCCAGGCTGCGGCGCAGGTCGCCGTCGGTGAAGATCCCGGCCAGCTTGCCGTCGGCTTCGACGATCACGGTCATGCCCAGGCCTTTGCGGGACATTTCAAGGAGTGCGTCCTTGAGCAGGGTGCCGCGGGGCACCTGGGGCAGTTCGTCGCCGGCGTGCATCACGTTCTCCACCTTGAGCAGCAGGCGGCGGCCCAGTGCACCACCCGGGTGCGAGAAGGCAAAGTCCTCGGCGGTGAAGCCGCGGGCTTCGAGTAGGGCAATGGCCAGCGCGTCGCCCAGCACCAGCGATGCGGTGGTGGAAGAGGTAGGGGCCAGGTTCAGCGGGCAGGCCTCTTGTTCGACGCGGGCGTCGAGGTTGACCTCGGCAGCCTGGGCCAGGGGCGAGTCCGGGTTGCCGGTCAGACTGATCAGCTTGATGCCCAGGCGCTTGATCAGCGGCAGCAGGGTGACGATTTCGGCGGTGCTGCCGGAATTCGACAGGGCAAGGATGACATCATCGCGGGTGATCATGCCCATGTCGCCATGGCTGGCTTCGGCCGGGTGCACGAAAAATGCCGGTGTGCCGGTGCTGGCCAGGGTGGCGGCGATCTTGTTGCCGATGTGCCCGGACTTGCCCATGCCGACCACGACGACCCGGCCCTTGCTGGCCAGGATCAGTTCGCAGGCCTTGACGAAATTGTCGTCGATGCGCGCCAGCAGGGCCTCTACGGCCTCGAGTTCCAGGCGCAGGGTGCGTTGGGCGGATTGGATCAGCTCGCTGGATTGGCTCATGTCGAAAAAGCAATGCCTGATGAAAAGGCGGCGATTATAGCTGCAATGAAAGAAACCCTCACGCTTTCGATTGCCGTGGTGAATGTCTCGCCAGCCTGTCGCAGGGCTGAACGACTCGCTAGCCGACCTTGGGGCGGCGCTGTCAGCGGTGCTATAGTTCGCCGCTATTCGGCCTGCCAGGGGCGCTTGTGCCTTCCAGGTGGAGGCCGGCGTCCATTAGGACGAGGCTGCACCAGCAAGGAGTCTAGATGAGTGTGGATAGCGCCTACGCGGTCGAGTTGAAGGGGGTTACCTTCAAACGTGGTTCGCGCAGCATTTTCAGCAACGTCGACATTCGCATCCCGCGCGGCAAGGTCACCGGCATCATGGGGCCATCGGGTTGCGGCAAGACCACGTTGCTCCGCCTGATGGGCGCGCAGTTGCGCCCCTCCAGCGGTGAGGTCTGGGTTGCCGGGCAGAACCTGCCGACATTGTCGCGCAGCGACCTGTTCGACGCCCGCAAGCAAATGGGGGTGCTGTTCCAGAGCGGCGCGCTGTTCACCGATCTCGATGTGTTCGAGAACGTCGCGTTCCCGCTGCGCGTGCATACCCAGCTGTCGGATGAGATGATCCGCGATATCGTGCTTATGAAGCTGCAGGCCGTGGGGCTGCGCGGTGCCATCGACCTGATGCCCGACGAGCTGTCCGGTGGCATGAAACGCCGTGTGGCGTTGGCCCGTGCGATTGCCCTGGACCCGCAGATTCTCATGTACGACGAGCCGTTCGTCGGCCAGGACCCGATCGCCATGGGTGTATTGGTGCGTCTGATCCGCCTGCTCAACGATGCCTTGGGTATCACCAGCATCGTCGTTTCCCACGACCTGGCGGAAACCGCCAGCATCGCCGACTACATCTATGTGGTTGGTGACGGCCAGGTGCTGGGCCAGGGGACGCCTGACGAGCTGATGGGCTCGGATAACCCGCGCATTCGCCAGTTCATGAAGGGCGACCCGGACGGCCCGGTGCCTTTCCATTTCCCTGCGCCTGACTACCGCGCCGACCTGCTGGGAGCGCGTTGATGCGCAGAAAATCCTTACTCGAACGTGTCCGCCTGCTGGGGCGCTCGGCCATCGACGTGCTGGCGGTGCTGGGGCGCTCCTGCCTGTTCCTGTTCCATGCGCTGATCGGCCGTGGCGGCATCGGTGGCGGCTTCCAGTTGCTGATCAAGCAGCTGTACGCGGTGGGCGTGCTATCGCTGGCGATCATCGTCGTGTCCGGCGTGTTCATCGGCATGGTGCTGGCGCTGCAGGGCTTCAGCATCCTGACCAAGTACGGCTCGGAGCAGGCAGTGGGGCAGATGGTCGCCCTGACCCTGCTGCGTGAGCTCGGCCCGGTGGTGACGGCATTGCTGTTCGCCGGCCGTGCCGGTTCGGCGCTGACCGCAGAAATCGGCAACATGAAGTCCACCGAGCAGTTGTCGAGCCTTGAAATGATCGGCGTCGACCCGCTCAAGTACATCGTCGCGCCACGCCTGTGGGCCGGTTTCATCTCGCTGCCGTTGCTGGCGCTGATCTTCAGCGTGGTCGGCATCTGGGGTGGCTCGTGGGTGGCGGTGGACTGGCTGGGCGTCTACGAGGGCTCGTTCTGGGCCAACATGCAGAACAGTGTTTCGTTCACCGACGACGTGCTCAACGGGCTGATCAAGAGCCTGGTATTTGCCTTCGTCACGACCTGGATCGCCGTATTCCAGGGGTATGACTGTGAGCCCACCTCAGAAGGGATCAGCCGTGCCACCACCAAGACCGTGGTCTATGCCTCGTTGGCAGTGCTGGGTCTGGACTTTATTCTGACCGCCTTGATGTTTGGAGATTTCTGATGCAAAACCGCACCCTGGAAATCGGTGTCGGCCTGTTCCTCCTGGCCGGGATCCTGGCGCTGCTGCTGCTCGCCCTGCGTGTCAGCGGGCTGTCGGCCAGCCCGAGCAGCGATACCTATAAAGTTTATGCCTACTTCGACAATATCGCCGGTTTGACGGTCAGAGCTAAAGTGACCATGGCCGGTGTGACCATCGGCAAGGTTACCGCCATCGATCTGGACCGTGACTCGTACACCGGTCGGGTGACGCTGCAGCTGGACAAGTCGGTGGACAACCTGCCGACCGACTCCACTGCCTCGATCCTGACCGCCGGGTTGCTTGGCGAGAAGTACATCGGCATCAGCGTCGGCGGTGAGGACCAGGTGCTCAAGGACGGCGGGACCATCCACGACACCCAGTCGGCACTGGTGCTGGAAGATCTGATTGGCAAGTTCCTGCTCAACTCCGTTGGCAAGGAACCGAAAGAAGCGCAACCGGCTAATTAAGGAGTTTCCATGATTTCCATCCTGCGACGTGGCCTGCTGGTCCTGCTGGCAGCCTTCCCCCTGCTGACCGTGGCTGCGCAGACGCCACACGATGTGGTTCAGGGCACCACCACTGAGCTGCTGGGCGACCTCAAGGCCAACAAGGAACAGTACAAGTCCAACCCCAACGCCTTCTACGATGCGCTGAACCGCATCCTCGGCCCGGTGGTGGACGCTGACGGTATTTCCAAAAGCATCATGACCGTCAAGTATTCGCGCAAGGCTACCCCCGAGCAGATGCAGCGCTTCCAGGAAAACTTCAAGCGCAGCCTGATGCAGTTCTATGGCAATGCCCTGCTCGAGTACAACAATCAGGGCATCACCGTCGACCCGGCCAAGGCTGATGACGGCAAGCGCGCCAGCGTTGGTATGAAAGTCACCGGCAACAACGGTGCCGTGTATCCAGTGCAGTACACCCTGGAGAACATCGGTGGCGAGTGGAAGGTGCGCAACGTGATCGTTAACGGCATCAACATCGGCAAGCTGTTCCGCGACCAGTTCGCCGACGCCATGCAGCGCAATGGCAACGACCTGGACAAGACCATCGACGGCTGGGCCGGCGAAGTGGCCAAGGCCAAGCAGGCCGCCGACAACTCGCCGGAGAAGACCGTCAAATGAGTGAGGCCGGTGTAAGCATGGCCGAGCCGGGCGTGCTGCGCCTGGCCGGCGTGCTGGACTACCGCAGCGGGCCGGTCCTGCGCAAGCAGGGCAAGGCGCTGATCGCGGCCTGCCGCGAGGCGCAGCTGGTGCTCGATTGTTCGGCAGTGCAGCGTTCCACCAGTGTCGGCCTGTCGTTGCTGCTGGCCTTCATGCGCGATGCCCAGGCCGCAGGCAAGGGTTGCCAGGTGCGCAGCATGCCAGACGACATGCGGGAAATTGCCGAGGTCTATGACCTCGATGAAGTGCTGGCAACCTGATGGCCTGGCACGGATGATGGCCCCTCGGTCAGCGAAGCCCTCGTTGGGCTTCGCAGGCGAGGGGCTTTTTTGTATGATGGCCGACCCGTGCGCATCGGGCGCCGATTGAGGTTGAGCATGCAGGCCGTAGAAGTTAAAAGCTTCCTTGAAGAGAAATTGCCGGGTTCCCGGGTCGAAGTTGAAGGCGAAGGCTGCAACTTCCAGTTGAACGTGATCAGCGACGAGTTGGCTGGCCTGAGCCCGGTCAAACGCCAGCAGGCGATCTATGCTCACCTGAATCCGTGGATCGCCAATGGCAGCATCCATGCGGTAACCATGAAATTTTTCAGCAGCGCAGCCTGGGCTGAGCGCACCTGAGCCAACGTGGCGGCGAGATTCCAATGGACAAACTGATTATTACTGGCGGCGCTTGCCTTGATGGCGAGATCCGCATTTCGGGCGCGAAGAACGCAGCCTTGCCAATCCTGGCGGCGACCCTGCTGGCCGACGGCCCGGTCACCGTGGGCAACCTGCCGCACCTGCACGACATCACCACCATGATCGAGCTCTTCGGCCGCATGGGCATCGAGCCGGTGATCGACGAAAAGCTGGCGGTCGAGATCGACCCTCGCACCATCAAGACACTGGTTGCACCTTACGAGCTGGTCAAGACCATGCGCGCCTCGATTCTGGTGCTGGGCCCGATGGTTGCCCGTTTCGGCGAGGCCGAAGTGGCCCTGCCTGGCGGTTGCGCAATTGGTTCGCGCCCGGTCGACCTGCACATCCGTGGCCTCGAGGCCATGGGCGCGAAGATCGAAGTCGAAGGCGGCTACATCAAGGCCAAGGCACCTGAGGGTGGCCTGCGCGGTGCGCACTTCTTCTTCGACACCGTCAGCGTGACCGGTACCGAGAACATCATGATGGCCGCTGCCCTGGCCAAGGGCCGCAGCGTGCTGCAGAACGCCGCGCGCGAGCCGGAAGTGGTCGACCTGGCCAACTTCATCAACGCCATGGGCGGCAAGGTCCAGGGCGCTGGTACCGACACCATCGTCATCGATGGCGTCGAGCGCCTGCACTCGGCCAACTACCGCGTGATGCCGGACCGTATCGAGACCGGTACCTACCTGGTTGCCGCTGCCGTGACCGGCGGCCGCGTCAAGGTCAAGGACACTGATCCGACCATCCTTGAAGCCGTACTGGAAAAACTCAAGGAAGCCGGCGCCGACATCAACACTGGCGAAGACTGGATCGAGCTGGACATGCACGGCAAGCGGCCGAAAGCCGTCAACCTGCGTACCGCCCCGTACCCGGCGTTCCCGACCGACATGCAGGCGCAGTTCATTTCGCTCAACGCCATTGCCGAAGGCACCGGTGCAGTGATCGAGACGATCTTCGAAAACCGCTTCATGCACGTCTATGAAATGCACCGCATGGGCGCGCAGATCCAGGTCGAAGGCAACACTGCCATCGTTACTGGCGTCAAGGCGCTGAAGGGTGCCCCGGTAATGGCCACCGACCTGCGTGCTTCCGCCAGCCTGGTGCTGTCGGCGCTGGTAGCCGAAGGCGATACCCTGATCGATCGCATCTACCACATCGACCGTGGTTACGAGTGCATCGAAGAAAAACTGCAGATGCTGGGCGCGAAGATCCGTCGCGTACCGGGCTAGTCGTCTGCCTGGTGCATCCTGTGGGGGTGGGATTTGCCCGCTTTCACAGGATGTGCCTAACGAATTGAATGCGGTCGGGCTCGACGCCCGGCCGGCAGTAGCCGCTTAAGGACCGACGTTCCAATGTTGACCATCGCGCTTTCCAAAGGCCGTATTCTCGACGATACCCTGCCGTTGCTGGCCGAGGCCGGTATCGTGCCGACCGAGAACCCGGACAAGAGCCGCAAACTGATCATCCCCACCACGCAGGACGATGTGCGCCTGCTGATCGTGCGTGCGACCGACGTGCCGACCTATGTCGAGCATGGTGCCGCCGACCTGGGTGTGGCCGGCAAGGATGTGCTGATGGAGTACGGCGGCCAGGGCCTTTACGAGCCCCTGGACCTGCAGATTGCCCGTTGCAAGCTGATGACCGCTGGCGTGGTCGGCGCACCCGAGCCCAAGGGCCGTCTGCGCGTGGCTACCAAGTTCGTCAACGTAGCCAAGCGCTACTACGCCGAACAGGGCCGCCAGGTCGACATCATCAAGCTGTACGGCTCGATGGAACTGGCTCCGCTGATCAACCTCGCCGACAAGATCATCGACGTGGTCGACACTGGCAACACCCTGCGTGCCAACGGCCTGGAGCCCCAGGAACTGATCGCCACGATCAGCTCGCGCCTGGTGGTCAACAAGGCCTCCATGAAAATGCAGCACGCCCGTATCCAGAGCCTGATCGACACGCTGCGCGGAGCGGTCGAATCGCGACACCGCGGCTGACTCTCTACCGACTGCGCGCGGCCTTCGCTGCCGCGCCCGTCTATCCGCGTCATAGCCATTTTTCTCGGGTGCCCGCGCGGATGGACTGGTAGCCTAGGGCGCCTGAGCATTCGCCAATAATCGAGGCCCTCGCCATGACCGTGTCCACTGCAATTGCCCGTCTCAACGCTGCTGATCCGGATTTCGCCCGACATCTGGATCATCTGCTGAGCTGGGAAAGTGTGTCCGATGACGCGGTCAACCAGCGCGTGCTCGACATCATCAAGGCCGTGCGCGAGCGCGGCGATGCGGCATTGGTGGAATTCACCCAGCGTTTCGATGGTGTCGATGCCAAGTCCATCGATGACCTGATCCTCGGTCGCGAGCGCCTGGAACTGGCGCTGACCCGCATTACCCCTGGCCAGCGCGAAGCCCTGGAAAAGGCCGCCAATCGTGTGCGCATGTACCATGAGCGGCAGAAGCAGGACTCCTGGCAGTACACTGAGGCCGACGGCACCGTGCTCGGCCAGAAGGTCACCCCGCTGGACCGCGCCGGCCTTTATGTGCCGGGTGGCAAGGCGTCGTACCCATCGTCGGTGCTGATGAACGCCATCCCGGCCAAGGTTGCCGGCGTGGCCGAAGTGGTGATGGTGGTGCCGACCCCGCGTGGCGAGGTCAACGAGCTGGTGCTGGCGGCTGCCTGCATCGCCGGTGTCGACCGTGTGTTCACCGTCGGTGGCGCCCAGGCTGTCGCCGCGCTGGCCTACGGTACCGAAAGCGTGCCGCAGGTGGACAAGATCGTCGGCCCGGGCAACATCTACGTCGCCACCGCCAAGCGCCACGTTTTCGGCCAGGTGGGTATCGACATGATCGCCGGCCCGTCGGAAATCCTCGTGGTGTGCGACGGCCAGACCGACCCGGACTGGATCGCCATGGACCTGTTCTCCCAGGCCGAGCACGACGAAGATGCCCAGGCCATCCTGGTCAGCCCGGACGCCGCCTTCCTCGACCGCGTTGCAGCCAGCATCGACAAGCTGCTGCCGACCATGGAACGTGCCGGGATCATCGAGAAGTCGATCAATGGCCGTGGCGCGCTGATCCAGGTGCGTGACATGCAGCAGGCCATGGAAGTGGCCAACCGCATTGCCCCGGAGCACCTGGAACTGTCGGTCGCCGACCCGCAGGCCTGGCTGCCGCACATCCGCCACGCTGGCGCGATCTTCATGGGCCGCCACACCAGCGAAGCGCTGGGCGACTACTGCGCAGGGCCCAACCACGTGCTGCCGACCTCCGGTACCGCGCGTTTCTCGTCACCGCTGGGGGTGTATGACTTCCAGAAGCGTTCGTCGATCATTTTCTGCTCCGAGCAGGGCGCGTCCGAGCTGGGCCACACCGCCTCGGTCCTGGCCCGTGGCGAGTCGCTGACCGCACACGCCCGCAGCGCTGAATACCGCATTCTGACCCAAGAGAAGGGGAACTGAGCATGAGTCGATTCTGGAGCCCCTTCGTCAAGGACCTGGTGCCTTACGTGCCGGGCGAGCAGCCCAAGCTGGCCCGCCTGGTCAAGCTGAACACCAACGAAAACCCCTACGGCCCGTCGCCCAAGGCGCTGGAAGCCATGCGCGGCGAGCTGAACGACAACCTGCGCCTGTACCCGGACCCGAACGGTGACCGGCTGAAGCAGGCGGTGGCCGAGTACTACGGCGTGACGCCGGCACAAGTGTTCGTCGGCAACGGCTCGGACGAGGTGCTGGCGCACATCTTCCACGGCCTGTTCCAGCACGACGCACCTCTGCTGTTCCCGGACATCAGCTACAGCTTCTACCCGGTCTACTGCGGCCTGTACGGTATCGCCTTCGAGCAGGTGGCGCTGGACGAGCAGTTCCAGATCCGCATCGAGGACTACAACAAGCCCAACGCCGGCATCATCTTCCCCAACCCCAATGCGCCGACCGGCTGCCTGATGCCGCTGCAGGCGGTGGAGCAGTTGCTGCAGGCCAACCGTGATTCGGTGGTGGTGGTGGATGAAGCCTACATCGACTTCGGGGGCGAAACAGCGATCAGCCTGGTGGACCGCTACGACAACCTGCTGGTCACCCAGACCCTGTCGAAGTCGCGCTCGCTGGCGGGGCTGCGGGTTGGCCTGGCGGTTGGCCACCCGGACCTGATCGAAGCGCTGGAGCGGATCAAGAACAGCTTCAACTCCTATCCGCTGGACCGTGCCGCGATCGTCGGCGCAGCGGTGGCGTTCGAGGACCGCGAGTACTTCGAAGAAACCTGCCGCAAGGTGATCGACAGCCGCGAGGTATTGGTCGGGCAACTTCGGGCCAAGGGTTTCGAAGTGCTGCCGTCGGCGGCCAACTTCATCTTCGCCCGCCATCCGCAGCACGATGCCGGTGAGTTGGCTGCACGCCTGCGCGAGCAGGGCGTGATCGTGCGCCACTTCAAGCAGCCGCGCATTGCCCAGTTCCTGCGCATCACCATCGGTACGCCAGAGATGAACCAGGCGCTGCTTGATGCATTGAACTGACGGTATTGCAAGCTGCCGTGACGCGGCCCTTGTGGGAGCGGGCGTGCCCGCGAACACCGGCAACGCCGGTGCCATCCATCGCGTTGGATTCTTCGCGGGCATGCCCGCTCCCACAGGGATTTCCACTATCGCCAGAAACCATCAATGTTTGCTGTATTGCCGGTATACATTATGCTGAGCAGATTCATCGGATGATTGGTTGAGTTTCATGAGTACCGAATTGACCAAGCGCTCCCTGGTCGAACTGGCCGTCGAGCGCATGCGAGAACGCATCCTGCTGGGCGACTGGCAGGTTGGCCAGCGTTTGCCGACCGAGCCGGAACTGGCCCTGCAGTTGGGCATAAGCCGCAACACCGTACGCGAGGCCATGCGTGTGCTGGCGTTCAGTGGCCTGGTGGAGATTCGCCAGGGGGATGGCAGCTACCTGCGCACGGCCCAGGACCCGCTACAGGCGGTGCAGGCGATGTCACGCTGCACGCCCGAGCAGGCCCGTGAAACCCGGCACATCCTCGAAGCCGAGGCCATCGGCCTGGCCGCGCTGCGCCGAACCGACGCCGATCTTCAGGCGCTGCGTGATGCCCTGGCCAACAGTGCCGGGCATTTTCACGGTGATATCGATGCTTATGTGGCCTGCGACCTGGTGTTTCACCAGCGGCTGGTAGATGCCGCCCATAACCCGGCCTTGAGTGAGCTGTACCGGTACTTTTCCGGGGTGGTGGCTGCCGCGCTGCAGCACAACATGGCAACCGTGCCGCGCTGCCAGGCCACGTTCGACCTGCATGGGCAGATCCTTGCCGCAATCGAGCAACGCGATGCGGAGCAGGCCAAGCGCCTGAGCCGTACCCTTATCGAATCCTGACTCCGAGAAGGCCATGGCTGATTCCATCACCCGTAACACCCCTCCGAGCGAGCGGGACCTCGATGAGTTGCTGATCGACGCCGAGGCTGACGACGAGCAGGTCCAACAGCAGCCGGTACAGATACAGCGGCCTTGGCTGTTGTTGCTCGGCCTGGTGCTGGTGGCATTGAACCTGCGCCCGGCATTGTCGAGCATGGCGCCGGTGCTGGGCGAGGTGTCCGAAGGCTTGGGGCTGAATGCCTCGCAGGCCGGTTTGCTGACCACCTTGCCAGTGTTGTGCCTGGGCCTGTTCGCTCCCTTGGCGCCGGTGCTGGCGAGGCGTTTTGGCAGCGAGCGGGTAATCCTCGGCATCCTCGCCACCCTGGCGCTTGGCATTGTCGTGCGCAGTAGCCTGGGGGCCACCGGGGTGTTCCTCGGCAGCCTGATGGCCGGGGCCAGTATCGGCATCATTGGCGTGCTGTTGCCGGGCATCGTCAAGCGCGATTTCCCGCAGCACGCTGGCACGCTGACCGGCGTGTACACCATGGCGTTGTGCCTGGGCGCCGCCATGGCGGCTGGCGCCACGGTGCCCCTGGCCCAGCATTTCGACGGCAGCTGGGCGCTGGGGCTTGGCTTCTGGATGTTGCCGGCCCTGCTGGCCATGCTGGTATGGCTGCCGCAGGCCCGCCAAGGTCATGGCCTGCACAAGGTGGCCTATCGTGTGCGTGGGCTGTGGCGTGATCCGCTGGCCTGGCAGGTGACCCTGTACATGGGCCTGCAGTCGTCACTGGCCTATATCGTCTTTGGCTGGTTGCCATCGATCCTGATCGGTCGCGGCCTGAGCCCGACCGAGGCGGGGCTGGTGCTGTCGGGGTCGGTGATCGTGCAACTGGTCAGTTCGCTCAGTGCGCCCTGGCTGGCTACTCGCGGCAAGGACCAGCGCCTGGCGATCGTGCTGGTCATGCTGATTACCCTGGCCGGCCTGTTCGGTTGCCTGTATGCGCCGCTTTCCGGGCTGTGGGGCTGGGCGGTTGTGCTGGGCCTGGGGCAGGGCGGTACCTTTGCCCTGGCGCTGACCTTGATCGTGCTGCGCTCGAAGGATGCCCATGTGGCGGCGAACCTGTCGAGCATGGCGCAGGGGGTGGGTTATACCCTGGCGTCGATGGGGCCGTTTGCGGTGGGGCTGGTACATGACCTGACTGGGGGCTGGGTGGCAGTGGGGTGGATTTTTGCCGTGCTGGGGGCGGGGGCCATCGTGTTCGGCCTGGGGGCCGGGCGGGCTTTGCATGTGCAGGTGAGCAGCGAGAAAGTCTGAAGGGGCATGTGGCATTGCCGGCCTCTTCGCGGGTAAACCCGCTCCCACAGGGATTGCACACATCTTGAAGTCATGTTGTACCTGTGGGAGCGGTTTACCCGCGAAAGGGCCGGTACTGGCATAACCAACCGGGGAAGATTATCGTGCTGCTTTCGACTCCCAGGACGGACCAGCCCCCATGAGCGACGCCAACCGCGACCTGATCACCCGCTTCTACCAGGCCTTCCAGCGCCTGGACGCCGAGGCCATGGTCGCCTGCTACAGCGACGATATCGTCTTCAGCGACCCGGTCTTCGGCACCTTGCGTGGCAAGGATGCAGGCGACATGTGGCGAATGCTCACCAGCCGGGCCAAGGACTTCACCCTGACCTTCGACAACGTCCGCGCCGATGAACGCACTGGCGCCGCACATTGGGTGGCCACCTACCTGTTCAGCCAGACCGGCCGCATCGTGGTCAACGATATCCAGGCGCGTTTCGTGATCCGTGACGGGCTGATCTGCCAGCACGATGACCAATTCGACTTGTGGCGCTGGTCGCGGCAGGCGCTGGGTGTGCCTGGCATGCTGCTGGGCTGGTCGCCGCTGGTGCAGAACAAGGTACGTCAGCAGGCTTTCAAAGGCCTGCGGGCATACCAGCATGCTCAAGGCAGCGCTACCGCCTGATCACTCTCGTGATAGCTGAAGGCGGCGCGTTCATCGAGGTCGTTCGGTAGACGAATACGAATGACAGGTATGAATGTGCCGTTGGTCCTGTGCCAATCCTGCTGATCGGCCTGAGCTTGTTGCAATGCGCCGTGAGCGCCTTCGATATGGAAGAACGACTGGATTGGCAGCCTGCTGGACTGCTCTTCGTCCCAGGCACCGATCACCACTTCGTTCCACGGGAAAGGTAGCTCGGGCGCAAACAACTGTTTGGCACGTACGCTCTGGTTGAAGGCTTCAGCGCGTTCAGGAACCCGCGCCTGGCGGATATCGAATGCGCATTGGGCCTTGTAGTCGCCGCTTTGCCGGAATCGCTCCATCCATTGCTCGGCAGTGACTATCCCCTGTTCATGGCAGGCCGCTTCGGTTGCGGCCGTCTGCCGATTGTCGCCGCAACCTCGGTTGTCACGCTCCCAGGTATCACCGTCAGTGGGCAAGGCGCATAGCATTTCGTAGCGCAAGCTATCTTTTGGGCGTTGCAGCAGCGGGTACAGGGTAAAGCCACTACGGCCGTCGGCAGCCAGCTGCGTGGTGGGAATGTCGCTGCGCAGGTATGAAAACGATACTCCGCCTTTGTCCTTGCTGTTCTGGCTATGATGCCAGGAATGATAACGCGGTGAAGGTTTGGTCGACCTTAGCAAGACGCCCGAACAGGCGTGGGCAGGTACCGCGTTGCCCGGACAATGCGCGGGCGTGGAGTCATAGTTTTTTTGCAACTGCTCGGCGGTCCGGGCGCCGATAGAGGCCTGGGCGGTGGATACGCCGGCCAATAGGGCGACGGCAAGCAAGGTGCGGGATACTGAAGTGAGCATGATGAAGCCCTTATGGGGAGTGGGCTCACCAAATTAATGATGGAAAGAGCAGGGGTCATGAGTGAAAAAGTGCAGGATCAGGCAGTAAAGCCCTGGTATGTCTACTTGGTAAGGGCTGCCAATGGATCGCTGTATTGCGGTATCAGCGATGACCCGCAGCGGCGCTTTCTGGCGCACCAGAAAGGGCAGGGCGCGCGCTACTTCAAGACCAGCCCGGCCCAGGCGCTGGTGTATGTGGAGCAATGGCCGGACAAGGGCGAGGCGTTACGCCAGGAGCGGCTGGTGAAGCGGCTGCGCAAGTCGGCGAAGGAGGCGTTGGTGGCCTCCTATGGCGCAGTAGTGGCTGCTAATTAGGGCCGCTTCGTGCCCCATCGCCGGCAAGCCAGCTCCCACTTCGGCTGCATAGACCTCAGGCCTGTGCAGTACCTGTGGGGGCTGGCTTGCCGGCGATGGGCTGCGCAGCAGCCCCGGGGCCATCAGTCCTTGCGCCGCTTCAACTGATCCACCAAGGTGGTCGGAAGGCCCTTGATGATCAAGGTCCCTGCCGCTTCGTCATACTCGACCTTGTCCCCCAGCAGATGCGCTTCGAAGCTGATCGACAACCCCTCGGCACGGCCGGTGAAGCGGCGGAACTGGTTGAGGGTGCGCTTGTCTGCGGGGATTTCCGGCGACAGGCCGTAGTCCTTGTTGCGGATGTGATCGTAGAACGCCTTGGGCCGGTCCTCGTCGATCAGGCTGGACAGCTCTTCCAGCGTGACCGGCTCGCCGAGCTTGGTCTGGGTAGTGGCGTACTCGACCAGGGTCTGGGTTTTTTCGCGGGCAGACTCTTCCGGCAGGTCTTCACTCTCGACGAAGTCGCTGAAGGCCTTGAGCAGGGTGCGGGTTTCGCCCGGGCCGTCGACGCCCTCCTGGCAGCCGATGAAGTCACGGAAGTAGTCCGAGACCTTCTTGCCATTCTTGCCCTTGATGAACGAAATGTACTGTTTGGAGTTCTGGTTGTTCTTCCACTCCGACAGGTTGATGCGCGCCGCCAGGTGCAACTGGCCAAGGTCGAGGTGGCGCGAAGGCGTCACATCAAGCTCGGCGTTCACTGCCACACCTTCGCTGTGGTGCAGAAGGGCGATTGCCAGGTATTCGGTCATGCCTTGCTGGTAGTGGGCAAACAGGATGTGGCCGCCGGTGGACAGGTTGGACTCTTCCATCAGCTTTTGCAGGTGCTCCACGGCCACACGGCTGAAGGAGGTAAAGTCCTTTTCTTCGTCCAGGTACTGCTTCAGCCAGCCGCTCAGCGGGTAGGCGCCGGACTCGCCGTGGAAAAAGCCCCAGGCCTTGCCTTGCTTGGCGTTGTAGCTGTCATTGAGGTCGGCCAGCAGGTTTTCGATGGCGTCGGAGGCAGCCAGTTCGGAATCGCGGGCATGCAGCACGGCGGGGCTGCCATCGGGCTTTTTGTCGATCAGGTGAACGATGCAATGACGGATTGGCATGGAATTCTCGGCGAGCTGCAAAAGTCGTCCAGTTTACCCTAGACACCAGGTGATGCAGTGGCCGGATGTTGGCAGAAATGCCGGTTGTTCGTTTTTTGTTCAATTTTGTGCGTTTTGGGCTAAAACCCCCGAAAAACCTGCATTAAATCGAAGCGTGCAGCGGATATTTATCTGCTCCTGTGGTAGCTTTGCGCGGTCTTGCGCCCCTTGTGTGGCGCATTGCTGGCAGCGTGCTGTCGTCGTGTCGAACCAAACGTCGATTTGCGTATCTACATACGCGATTGGCGCGGCCCTCCACTTTCAGGGGCTGGCCCGATAACGTCGTAGTCCGCTGCATAACCATCGAATTTGATAGGGAAGGAACACCACCATGGCATTGACCAAAGACCAACTGATTGCCGACATCGCCGAATCGATCGCCGCGCCAAAAGCCACCGCCAAGAACGCTCTGGAGCAACTGGGCCAGATCGTTGCCGACCAGCTGGAAAACGGCGCTGAAATCACTCTGCCAGGCATCGGCAAACTGAAAGTCGCTGAGCGTCCTGCCCGTACCGGCCGCAACCCTTCGACTGGCGCTGCCATCGAAATCGCTGCCAAGAAAGTCGTCAAGTTCGTTCCGGCCAAAGTGCTGACCGACGCCATCAACAAGTAATTGTTGAAGCTTTGACGAAACCGCGCCCGGCTTGCCCGGACGCGGTTTTTTCATGCCTGGGTTTTACGCCCGGCGTGCCAGGCCTGGCGCGCCTCGTCGTCGTGGAAGCTCCAGGCGACCATGCGGCTTTGCTTCTGCCCCTGGCCCATTTCACTGATGCGCACGGCCTTGGCGCCCGCTTTCCTGAGCGCAGCCTCGATCCCCGGCAAGTTGCTGGCCTTGGACACCAGGCTGGTGAACCACAATACCCGTTCGGCGTACTGCACGCTTTCACTGACCAGTTGGCTGACAAAGCGGATCTCGCCGCCTTCGCACCACAGTTCGTTGTTCTGGCCACCGAAGTTGAGCACCGGCAGCTTGCGCTTGGGGTCCTGCTTGCCCAGGTTCTTCCACTTGCGCTGGCTACCACGGGTGGCTTCGTCGCGTGAGGCATGGAAGGGCGGGTTGCACAGGGTCAGGTCGAAGCGTTCGCCCTCCTGCAGCAGGCCGCTGAGGATGTGCGCACGGTTGGTCTGTTGGCGCAGGGTGATGGCCTTGCCCAGGCCGTTGGCCTGGACGATGGCCTTGGCCGAAGCCAGGGCCACGGGGTCGATGTCCGAGCCAAGGAAGCGCCAGCGGTAGTCGCTGTGGCCCAGCAGCGGGTAGATGCAGTTGGCCCCCACGCCGATGTCCAGCGCACGCACCTGGGCGCCCTTGGGGATCTCGCCGGCATTGTCATCGGCCAGCAGGTCGGCGGCGACGTGAATGTAGTCGGCGCGGCCGGGAATCGGCGGGCACAGGTAGTCGGCGGGGATATCCCAGTGCTGGATGCCGTACTGGGCCTTCAGCAGCGCACGGTTGAACACCCGTACGGCCTCGGGGTTGGCGAAGTCGATGCTGGGTTTGCCGTGGGGGTTGGTGATGGTGAAGCGCGCCAGGTCAGGGTGGGCCTTTATCAGGCTGGGGAAGTCGTAGCGGCCCTGGTGGCGGTTGCGCGGGTGCAGGGTGGGTTTGTTCGGGGTCATGGCAGTGTCCAGCCCTATACGAGCGGTGGCTGATAGAGCCTAGGGCTGCTTTGCAGCCCTTTCGCGACACAAGGCCGCTCCTACAGGATAGCGGCGCCCTTCAAACCGGCGCCGTCCCTGTAGGAGCGGCCTTGTGTCGCGAAAGGGCCGCAAAGCGGCCCCAGCTTTTCTCTAGTGATTAAAGCGCTGCAATCCGCGCATGCTGCTCGGTGAAGTTGGCCAGGGCCTGTTCGGACTCGGCCAGCTTGGCGCGTTCCTTCTCGATCACGGCAGGTGGTGCCTTGTCGACGAAGGCGGCGTTGGACAGCTTGCCACCCACGCGTGCCACTTCACCCTGCAGGCGCTGGATTTCCTTGTTCAGGCGCGCCAGCTCGGCATCCTTGTCGATCAGGCCGGCCATTGGCACCAGCACTTGCAGGTCACCGACCAGGGCGGTGGCCGACAGCGGCGCTTCGTCGGCATCGCCCAGTACGGTGAACGATTCGACCTTGGCCAGCTTCTTCAGCAGGGCTTCGTTTTCCTGCAGGCGACGCTGGTCGTCGGCGTTGGCGTTCTTAAGGAACAGCGGCAGCGGCTTGCCCGGGCCGATGTTCATTTCGGCGCGGATGTTGCGCAGGCCGACCATCAGCTCCTTGAGCCACTCGATGTCGCCTTCGGCGGCAGCATCGATGCGGCTTTCATTGGCCACCGGCCATGGCTGCAGCATGATGGTCTTGCCTTCGATGCCGGCCAGCGGCGCGATGCGCTGCCAGATTTCTTCGGTGATGAACGGCATGAACGGGTGCGCCAGGCGCAGCGCCACTTCCAGCACGCGCACCAGGGTGCGGCGGGTGCCACGGGCGCGCTCGACCGGGGCGTTCTCGTCCCACAGTACCGGCTTGGACAGCTCCAGGTACCAGTCGCAATACTGGTTCCAGATGAACTCGTACAGCGCCTGGCTGGCCAGGTCGAAGCGGAACTGCTCCAACTGGCGGGTCACTTCGGCTTCGGTACGCTGCAGCTGCGAGATGATCCAGCGGTCGGCCAGCGACAGCTCGTAGGCCTCGCCGTTCTGGCCGCAGTCCTCGCCCTTGTCCAGCACGTAGCGGGCGGCGTTCCAGATCTTGTTGCAGAAGTTGCGGTAGCCTTCGACGCGGCCCATGTCGAACTTGATGTCGCGGCCGGTGGAGGCCAACGAGCAGAAGGTGAAGCGCAGGGCGTCGGTGCCGTAGCTGGCGATACCTTCGGGGAACTCGGCCTTGGTCTGCTTGGCGATTTTCTCGGCAAGCTTGGGCTGCATCATGCCGCTGGTGCGTTTTTCCAGCAGGGCGTCGAGGGTGATGCCGTCGACGATGTCCAGCGGGTCCAGCACGTTGCCCTTGGACTTGGACATCTTCTGGCCCTGGCCGTCACGTACCAGGCCGTGCACGTATACGGTCTTGAACGGTACCTGCGGGGTGCCATCCTCGTTCTTGATCAGGTGCATGGTCAGCATGATCATGCGCGCAACCCAGAAGAAGATGATGTCGAAGCCGGTTACCAGCACGTCGGTGGAGTGGAACTTCTTGAGGAACTCGGTCTGTTCCGGCCAGCCCAGGGTAGAGAAGGTCCACAGGCCCGAACTGAACCAGGTGTCGAGTACGTCGTCGTCCTGGCGCAGGACCACGTCGGCGCCCAGGTTGTGCTTGGCGCGCACTTCTTCCTCGTTGCGGCCGACATAGACTTGGCCGGCCTCGTCGTACCATGCCGGGATGCGGTGGCCCCACCACAGCTGGCGGCTGATGCACCAGTCCTGGATGTCACGCATCCAGGAGAAGTACATGTTCTCGTACTGCTTGGGCACGAACTGGATGCGGCCATCTTCCACTGCGGCGATGGCAGGTTCTGCCAGCGGCTTGGTGGAAACGTACCACTGGTCGGTCAGCCACGGCTCGATGACGGTGCCCGAACGGTCGCCCTTCGGCACTTTCAGCGCGTGGTCGTCGATGCTCACCAGCAGGCCCTGGGCATCCAGGTCGGCGACGATCTGCTTGCGTGCGACGAAGCGGTCGAGGTTGGCGTACTGGGCCGGCAGGCGGGTGTCCACCTGCTCGTTGACGCTGCCGTCGAGGTTGAAGGCCTGCGCGCTGGCCAGCACGAAGGCATTCTTGTCGAAGATGTTCAGCAGCGGCAGGTTGTGGCGTTTGCCGACTTCGTAGTCGTTGAAGTCGTGGGCCGGGGTGATCTTCACGCAGCCGGTACCGAACTCGGGGTCGCAGTAGTCGTCGGCGATGATCGGGATGCGGCGGCCGACCAGCGGCAGTTCGACGAACTTGCCGATCAGTGCCTGGTAGCGCTCGTCGTTCGGGTTGACTGCCACGGCCGCGTCACCCAGCAGGGTTTCCGGACGGGTGGTGGCGACGACCAGGTAGTCCTTGCCTTCGGCGGTCTTGGCGCCATCGGCCAGTGGGTAGCGCAGGTTCCACAGGTGGCCCTTCTCGTCGTGGTTCTCCACTTCGAGGTCGGAGATGGCCGTGTGCAGCTTGGTGTCCCAGTTGACCAGGCGCTTGCCGCGGTAGATCAGGCCGTCTTCATGCAGGCGCACGAAGGCTTCCTTGACCGCTTCGGACAGGCCGTCGTCCATGGTGAAACGCTCGCGGCTCCAGTCGACCGACGAGCCCAGACGGCGGATCTGACGGCTGATGTTGCCGCCGGACTGGTCCTTCCATTCCCAGACCTTTTCCAGGAACTTTTCGCGGCCCAGGTCATGACGGTTCTGGCCCTTGGCCTCTAGCTGGCGCTCGACCAGCATCTGGGTGGCGATACCGGCGTGGTCGGTGCCTGGCTGCCACAGGGTGTCGCGGCCTTGCATGCGGCGGAAACGGATCAGGGCGTCCATGATCGCGTTGTTGAACCCGTGGCCCATGTGCAGGCTGCCGGTCACGTTCGGCGGCGGGATCATGATGGTGTAGGACTCGCCTGCACCTTGTGGAGCGAAATAGTTCTCGGACTCCCAGGTGTTGTACCAGGAAGTTTCGATGGCGTGCGGCTGGTAGGTCTTATCCATGCGCGGCGGGACCCTGTGCATTTATTCGGGAAAGCCGGGAAGTATAACCAAGCTGGGGGCCGCAGGCGACAAGCTGCTGCTATCTGGCAGGCAGGGGCGGCCTACTCGCGGGTAAACCCGCTCCCACAGGAGCTGCGCAAGCTTTCAGACTTGCGCCGGTCCTGTGGGAGCGGGTTTACCCGCGAAGAAGGCACCGCCGAATTTCGGTTTTACTCGGAACGCTTGATCAACCGCTCGATCCGCGCATCCAGCCGGCGCTTGATCTCGTTCTCGATGTGCGGGGTAAAGTCGTTGATCACGTCCTGCATGATCATCTGCGCCGCCGCACGCAGTTCGCTTTCCAGATGCAGCAGGGTGTCCTGGCGACGAGTCTGCGGGTCATCTTCGGGTTCGGCAGCTATTGGTTCGGCCGTAGGCACATGATTGCCGGGCGCTTCTTCCAGCAGCAACGGGATCTGCTCCACCGTCTCGGTCAGCAGCGGTGGTTGCAGGTCGGCGTCGCCAAGCAGCTGGCGTATCGACTCGAGGTCATCGAGCAGATGGGCGGAATCGGGCAGGGGGGAGGGCTTGTCCATCGTCGTCAAAGTCGCTGTAAGCGGTGGTCTTGCAGAGCATAGCCCTGTTCACGGTAGAAACGGAATCGTTCACGGGCCGATTGGCGGATGCCAGGCTCTTCAACGACGATTTCGGCCACCCGCTCGAACTGGCCGACGAAGGCCGGTACGCCGGCGCCCAGGTTGATCAACAGGTCGTGGTGGTCGCCCGCACTGTCGGCGGCCAGGCCCAATGCCACGCTGGCATCGGCATGCACCTCCGCGAGGTCGTGGGGCACGAAGGCCTCGCCCTTGAAGCGCCACAGGCGTTGGTCCAGCTCGTTGCGCTGCTCGGCGTCCTGGCAATGCAGGTAGACCCGGTGGCCGAGGCGCCAGGCCTTTTCGCATAGCTTGCAGGCGAAATCGAGCCGCGCCGACAGCGAGTCGGTGGGCAGGATGTAGAAATCGACTTTGCTCATGGTGGTATCGCCGGCCGGTGGCGCGCGCGGCGCCACCGGCTCAATGGCGTCAGGCGCCGGCGCGGTCCAGCAGGTACTGGGTCAGCAGGGGTACAGGGCGGCCAGTGGCGCCCTTGTCCTTGCCGCCGCTGACCCAGGCAGTGCCGGCGATGTCCATGTGCGCCCAGTCGTAGGCCTTGGCAAAGCGCGACAGGAAGCAGCCGGCGGTGATGGTGCCGGCCTTCGGCCCGCCGATGTTGCCCATGTCGGCGAACGGGCTGTCCAGCTGCTCCTGGTACTCATCGAACAGCGGCAGCTGCCAGGCACGGTCGTCGGCGCGCTTGCCGGCGTCGAGCAACTGGCCGACCAGGTCGTCGTTGTTGCCCATCAGGCCAGTGGTGTGGCTGCCCAGGGCGACGATGCAGGCACCGGTCAGGGTAGCGATGTCGATGACTGCCTGCGGCTTGAAGCGCTCGGCGTAGGTCAGGGTGTCGCACAGCACCAGGCGGCCTTCGGCGTCGGTGTTGAGGATTTCCACGGTCTGCCCGCTCATGGTGGTGACGATGTCACCCGGCCGGGTGGCGCCGCCGCTCGGCATGTTCTCGGCGCAGGCCAGCAGGCACACCAGGTTGACCGGCAGCTGCAGCTCGAGCACCGCACGCAGGGTGCCGAGCACGCTGGCGGCACCGCACATGTCGTACTTCATTTCGTCCATGCCGGCGCCAGGCTTCAGGCTGATGCCGCCGGTGTCGAAGGTAATGCCCTTGCCCACCAGCACGAACGGCTTGTCCGCCTTCTTGCCGCCCTGGTAGTTGAGCACGATCAGGCGTGGCGGCTGGTCGCTGCCCTGGCCGACGGCGTAGAACGCGCCCATGCCGAGGTCCTTGATCTTCTTCTCGTCCAGCACTTCGACTTTCAGCGCCTTGTGCGCCTTGCCCAGGTCCTTGGCCTGTTCGGCCAGGAAGCTTGGGTGGCACAGGTTGGGCGGCAGGTTGCCCAGGTCGCGCGTGAAGGCCATGCCGGTGGCGATGGCACTGGCATGCTTGACGGCACGTTCGACCTCGGCCTGGCCGGCCTTGTCGGTCAGCAGGGTGACCTTCTTCAGGGCGCGCGGCTCGGCCTTCTGGCTCTTGAAGCGATCGAACACGTATTCGCCGTCGAGCAGGGTTTCGGCCAGCAGGCGGTACTTGCCATAGTGGGCATCACGGTTGCTGACCGCGATGTCGTCCAGGGCCAGCACTGCGTCAGCGCCGTTCAGGCCCTTGAGCACGCCGGCGACGCTGGCGACCAGTTTGCGCCAGGCGCGGTCGCCCAGGGCTTCGTCCTTGCCGCTGCCTACCAGCAGCACGCGCTCGGCCTTCAGGCCCGCGAGGTTCTGCAGGAGCAGGGTCTGGCCCGGCTTGCCGACCAGGTCGCCACGTTTGAGCACGGCACTGATGGCGCCTTCGCTGGCCTGGTCGACGGCCTTGGCCACGGCGCCGAGCTTGCGGTTTTCACCTACCGGGAGGACCAGGGTGGCGGTTTTTACGGATGCAGCAGCTACGCTTTTTACAACCAGTTCCATGTCAGGATCCCCGAATGATCGATACAGTCGGCGCTGTGTATTCCAGCGCTCTGGACGGGCCTGGCCGCGTCGTCGCGCGCCAGCGGAAAAGCTGCCAGTTTGAGCCTGCGGCAAGCGTGCTGACAACCCCGTTATGCGCCTTCATGCGCGGCGAAGTGACAGGGGCGGTCAATCACAGGATAATGCGCGCACTTTACATGGAGGTTCGCCTTTGGCGAACCGGCATTGGTCTTGGCTGTACTAAGTCATTGTCTGGCGCCATTGATTGGCAGTCCGCCCTGACAACCCAGGAGTGTCTGGTTTGATCGTCTTTCGTTATCTGTCCCGCGAGGTCCTGGTGACCTTGAGCGCCGTCAGCGCCGTGCTGCTGGTGATCATCATGAGCGGGCGCTTCATCAAGTACCTGGCCCAGGCTGCCCAGGGTGTGCTCGACCCGAGCGTGCTGTTCCTGATCATGGGCTTCCGTCTGCCGGGCTTCCTGCAGCTGATCCTGCCTTTGGGGCTGTTCCTCGGCATTCTCCTGGCATACGGGCGCCTGTACCTGGAAAGCGAGATGACCGTGCTGTCGGCCACCGGCATGAGCCAGCAGCGCCTGCTGGGCCTGACCATGGCGCCGGCCGCCCTGGTCGCCCTGCTGGTGGCCTGGCTTAGCCTGAGCCTGGCACCGCTGGGCGTGGCCCAGGTGCAGCAGATCATCGCCCAGCAGGATGCCCTGACCGAGTTCGACACCCTGGTGCCGGGCCGCTTCCAGACCCTGCGCGACGGCTCGCGGGTGACTTACACCGAAGAGCTGTCGGACGACCGCATCAACCTGGCCGGGGTGTTCATTTCCGAGAAGCGCTTCAACCAGGACAAGACCAAGGACCGCGCCCCGTCGGTGCTGGTTGCCGAAAAAGGCCACCAGGAAATCCAGGCCGACGGCAACCGCTACCTGGTGCTGGAAAACGGCTACCGTTACGACGGCAACCCGGGCCAGGCGGATTACCGTGCAATCAAGTACGACACCTACGGAGTGCTGCTGCCCAAGCCGGAAGTCGCCGAGGAAGTGACCGATCGCGAAGCCATCCCCACTTCCGAGCTGATCGGCAAGAAGGGCCTGCGTGAGCGCGCCGAGCTGCAATGGCGGCTGTCGCTGCCGATCCTGGTGTTCATCGTCACCATGCTGGCGGTGCCGCTGTCCCGGGTCAACCCGCGCCAGGGCCGCTTCCTCAAGCTGCTGCCGGCAATTCTTCTGTACATGGCCTACCTGACAATGCTGATTTCCGTACGCGGCGCCCTCGAGAAGGGCAAACTGCCGATCGCCCTGGGCATGTGGTGGGTCCACGGCCTGTTCCTGCTGATCGGCCTGGGCCTGATGTACTGGGAGCCGCTGCGCCTCAAGCGCGCCGCCCGTCGTGCGGAGGTGGCCCATGGGTAAGCTCGACCGCTACATCGGCCAGAGCGTGCTGCTGGCCATCCTCGCCGTGCTGGGGATCATCCTCGGCCTGGCTTCGCTGTTTGCCTTCATCGACGAGATGAGCGACCTGAGTGACACCTACACGGTGATGGAGGCGGGCAACTTCGTCCTGCTGACCGCACCGCGGCGGCTGTACGAAATGCTGCCGATGGCCGCCTTGATCGGCTGCCTGATCGGCCTGGGTAGCCTGGCCAGCAGCAGCGAACTGACCATCATGCGTGCTGCAGGGGTTTCCATCGGGCGCATCGTCTGGGCGGTGATGAAGCCGATGCTGGTACTGATGCTGGTCGGTCTGCTGATCGGCGAGTACGTGGCGCCGGTGACCGAGAACAAGGCCCAGGCCGACCGTTCCCTGGCCCAGGGCGGTGGTGAGGCGCAAAGCTCCAAGCGCGGCATGTGGCACCGCCAGGGCGAGGAGTACGTGCACATCAACGCCGTGCAGCCTAACGGCCTGCTGCTGGGTGTGACCCGTTACCGCTTCGACAGCGAGCGCAAGATTGTCACCTCGAGTTTCGCCCGCCGTGCACAGTACCAGGACGACCACTGGATGCTCAGCGACGTGCGCACCACCTTCTTCCGTGGCGACCACACCGAAGTGGTGACCGCGCCGCAGGAACGCTGGGACGTTTCGCTCACGCCGCAACTGCTCAATACTGTGATCCTCGCGCCGGAGTCGCTGTCCATCACCGGGCTGTGGGACTACATCCACTACCTGTCCGACCAGGGCCTGAACAATGCCCGTTACTGGCTGGCGTTCTGGACCAAGGTATTGCAGCCGATGGTGACCGCGGCGCTGGTGCTGATGGCCATTTCCTTCATCTTCGGCCCGCTGCGTTCGGTAACCCTTGGCCAGCGCGTGTTCACCGGTGTACTGGTAGGCTTCGTGTTCCGCATCGCCCAGGACCTGCTGGGGCCCTCGAGCCAGGTGTTCGGCTTCCCGCCGCTGCTGGCGGTGGTGATCCCGGCAGGCATCTGTGCGCTGGCCGGTGTGTGGTTGTTGCGCCGGGCAGGTTGATGGCCTGAGCTGTACAAAAAAGCCGACCTCGGGGTCGGCTTTTTCATGGGTGTTCACCTGTGCGGGCCCCTTCGCGGGTAAAACCGCTCCCACAGGAATCGCACCGGTCGTGATGCCTGTGCTGCACCTGTGGGAGCGGGTTTACCCGCGAAGGGGCCAGCACAGGCAATACAGGTCTCAGCTCATTTCTTCTGCTTCGGCACCCGCACCAGCTGGCTTTCCGAATAGATGTCATGCCAGCCCCTCTGGCGCTTGTCGATCAACGCCCAGAAAAAACCCAGCCCCAGGCACAGCCACGAGGCAATCGACACCACGAAGCGCAGCAGCGCCTGCCACAGGCTGATGGCCGTGCCATCGGCGTTCTGCACCCGCACGCCCCACACCTGCATGCCCAGGGTCTGCCCGCCATGGGTCCAGAACTTGGCAAAGAAACCGAAAAGGACGAACAGCAGCACCGTCGACAGCAGCGGGTCGCCGTCCAGAGCGCCAGCCTCGGTCAGCTCGCGCATGCGGGCTTCGCCGATGATCGCCATCTGGATCATCTTGTAGGCACCTGCGGTCACGATCAGCAACGCCGTGCACAGCAGGAAGTCGTAGAACATCGCCGCCAGGCGCCGGCCCAGGCCGACCGGAGGAAAATCACCCTGGGGTGTGAGCAGAGGCTTGGACATGCAAAACGGCTCCAGAAGACGAAGCCGCTATTCTACGGGCAAAAAAAAGCCCCTGCACTTGGCAGGGGCTTTTCTCGAAGTCGGGTTCGGCTTAGCCGGCGACCTGAACTTTGTCAGCCTGCATGCCTTTCTGGCCCTGGACTGCTTCGAAGGTGACCTTCTGGCCTTCTTTCAGGCTCTTGAAGCCGTTACCTTCGATAGCGCGGAAGTGCACGAACAGATCCGGACCGCTTTCTGGGGTGATGAAGCCGTAACCTTTTTCGTCATTGAACCACTTGACGGTACCGTTCTGACGCTCAGCCATTGTCTTATTTCCTATGAAGCTTGAATTTTGATGACAGTTTCTTTTGCAATAAAGGAAGCAAAAGATTACTGGGCTGGGTTGCAGGAAAGTAAGAGACGTCGAACGGGTTGTAGCAGATTGCGGCTACTGGCCCAGGTCACGAACTGTTGCGACCCATGCAAACACAGTGCAGTGACTCTACGCCAACTCCCGAGCGAAAAACAAGCCCTTGGTCGTATGGAAAATCGGCCGTTTGCCGATAACCGACCGATTTGTCGGAAACGGCATGGCGCCTGGCCTGGCGCCATGTTCAAAAGTTATTGGACAGGTTCGAAAACGAATATGTCGAACCTGCCCGTAACCTTCACAAAACGGCTTCAGCCCCGGTAGTAACGTTGTGCCACAAAAGGCATTTTGCTGACCTTCAAGGCAACCTTCTTGCCACGCACCACGGCAAACAGTGGGGTGTCGATAGCGGTATGTTCACTATCGATATAACCCATTGCTACAGGAGCACCGAGTGTCGGGCCAAAGCCGCCGCTGCACACTTTGCCTACAGGTTTATCGTTTGCATCGACAATATCCGCGCCTTCACGTACTGGGGTACGCTCCTGCGGCAACAGGCCCACACGTTTGCGCGCCACACCATCTCGCTGATGGGCGAAGATGGCTTCGGCACCCGGGAAGCCGGCGGCACGCGCGCCATCGGCACGGCGAACCTTGGAAATAGCCCACAGCAGGCTGGCTTCCACCGGCGTGGTTTCGGTATTCATGTCGTGGCCATACAGGCACAGGCCGGCTTCCAGGCGCAGCGAGTCACGCGCACCCAGACCGATCGGTTGTACTTCGGGCTCTGCCAGCAGGCGGCGGGCCAGGGCTTCGGCGGCATGCGCCGGTACCGAAATTTCGTAGCCGTCTTCGCCGGTGTAGCCTGAGCGGCTGACGAAGCAGTCTTCACCCAGCAGTTTCACCGGGCGGAACTGCATGAAGGTCATGCCGGCCACTTCCGGGGCCAGGCGTTCCAGCACCTTGACTGCCGCCGGGCCTTGCAAGGCCAGCAGGGCGCGCTGCTCGAACAGTGGCTGTACCTCGCAACGGCTGCCGATGTGCGCTTGCAGGTGGGCCAGGTCCTGATCCTTGCAGGCGGCGTTGACCACAAGGAACAGCGTGTCGTCGCCCAGGTTGGCAACCATCAAGTCATCGAGGATGCCGCCTTGCTCATTGGTGAACATGGCATAGCGCTGCATGCCCACCGGCAGGTCGATGATATCCACCGGCACCAGGCTTTCCAGGGCCTTGGCGGCATCGCTGCCGCGCAGGGTGATCTGGCCCATGTGCGAGACATCGAACAGGCCGGCCTGCTCGCGTGTGTGCAGGTGTTCCTTGAGCACGCCCAACGGGTACTGCACCGGCATGTCATAGCCGGCGAACGGCACCATGCGCGCACCCAGTTCCAGGTGCAGGGCGTGCAGTGGGGTCTTGAGCAGTGTTTCGGACATCGGTGACTCCTTGCTGTTGTTGTCGGGTCAACATTCGATGATGTTGACGGCCAGGCCGCCACGGGCGGTCTCTTTGTATTTGCTTTTCATGTCGGCGCCGGTCTGGCGCATGGTGCGGATGACCTTGTCGAGCGACACGTAGTGCTGCCCGTCGCCGCGCAAGGCCATGCGCACCGCGTTGATCGCCTTCACCGAGCCCATGGCGTTGCGCTCGATGCAAGGCACCTGGACCAGCCCGCCAATCGGGTCGCAGGTCAGGCCCAGGTTGTGTTCCATGCCGATTTCGGCAGCGTTTTCCACCTGTTGCACGCTGCCACCCATCACCTCGCACAGCGCCCCGGCGGCCATCGAGCAGGCCACGCCGACCTCGCCCTGGCAGCCTACTTCGGCACCGGAGATGGAGGCGTTTTCCTTGTACAGGATGCCGATGGCCGCGGCGGTGAGCAGAAACCGCACCACCCCGTCCTCGTTGGCTCCCGGTACGAAGCGCATGTAGTAATGCAGCACCGCCGGGACAATGCCCGCCGCGCCGTTGGTCGGCGCGGTGACCACGCGCCCGCCGTAGGCGTTTTCCTCGTTCACTGCCAGTGCATAGAGGTTGACCCAGTCGAGCACCGACAGGGCATCGCGCAGGCTGGCCTCGGGATTGCGGCTCAGTTGGCGGTACAACGCCGGCGCTCGGCGCTTTACCTTCAGCCCACCCGGCAGGATGCCTTCATGCTGGCAACCGGCTTCGACACAGTCCTGCATCACCTGCCAGATGCGCAACAGCCCGGCACGGGTTTCCGCCTCGGGGCGCCAAGCCGCCTCGTTGGCCAGCATTACCTGGCTGATCGACAGGTTTTGCCCGGTGCAATGACCGAGCAGCTCCTTGGCGGTCTTGAACGGGTAGGTCAGCGGTGTGCTGTCCTCGACGATGCGGTCGTGGCCGGCAGCGTCCTGGTCGACCACGAAACCGCCGCCCACCGAGTAGTACTCGCGGCTGCGGATTTGCAGGCCGGCCTCGTCGAAGGCGCGGAAGATCATGCCGTTGGGGTGGTAGTCCAGCGGCTTGCGGATCATCGCCAGGTGCTGCTTTTCGATGAACGCGATGCTGTGCTCGCCGAGCAGGTTCAGCCGACCGCTGTCGCGGATGGCCTGCAGGCGGGCAGGGATGGTGTCGGTGTCGATGACGTCGGGGTGTTCGCCTTCAAGGCCCAGCAGCACGGCCTTGTCGCTGCCGTGGCCCTTGCCGGTGGCGCCGAGCGAGCCGTACAGCTCGGCCTTGACGCTGACCGTGCCGGCAAGCAGGCCATCACGGCGCAGCCCTTCGGCGAAGCGCGCGGCGGCGCGCATCGGGCCGACCGTGTGCGAGCTGGAGGGGCCGATGCCGATCTTGAACAGGTCGAAGACGCTCAAAGACATGGTGGACCTCCAGCCAGGATATTGGGCAAACGGTGAACTCTGTGGGAGCGGGCGTGCCCGCGAATGCGTGGTTGAAGCCAACATCGCATTCGCGGGCACGCCCGCTCCCACAGCGGACCACACCTTGAGTCAGGTGGCGGGCCCGAGGGCTATCAGGCGTCCTGATAGCTCTCGATCGACGGGCAGGCGCACACCAGGTTGCGGTCGCCGAACACGTTGTCGACCCGGCCGACCGGCGGCCAGTACTTGCCTTCCACCAGGCTTGGCAGCGGGTACACCGCCTGTTCGCGGCTGTAGCCATGGGCCCATTCGCCAACCAGCTCGGCCGCAGTGTGCGGGGCGTTCTTCAGCGGGTTGTCGTCCTTGTCCAGGCTACCGTTCTCGACCGCGCGAATTTCTTCTCGGATCTGGATCATCGCGTCGCAGAAGCGGTCCAGTTCTTCCTTGGACTCGCTTTCGGTCGGTTCGATCATCAGCGTGCCCGCCACCGGGAAGGACATGGTCGGGGCGTGGAAGCCGAAGTCGATCAGGCGCTTGGCCACGTCGTCGACGCTGATGCCGCTGGTGTCTTTCAGCGGGCGCAGGTCGAGGATGCACTCGTGGGCCACCAGGCCGTTGCCGCCGGTATACAGAACAGGATAGTGCTCTTCCAGGCGACGGGCGATGTAGTTGGCGTTGAGGATTGCCATCTGCGAGGCACGCTTGAGGCCGGCACCGCCCATCATGCGGATGTACATCCAGGTGATCGGCAGGATGCTGGCGCTGCCGAACGGCGCGGCACAAACCGCGCCCTCGGTGTTTTCCAGCTGCGCGTGGCCGGGCAGGAACGGCGCCAGGTGCGACTTGACACCGATCGGGCCGACGCCCGGGCCGCCACCGCCGTGCGGGATGCAGAAGGTCTTGTGCAGGTTCAGGTGGGATACGTCGCCGCCGAACTTGCCCGGGGCGCACAGGCCGACCATGGCGTTCATGTTGGCGCCGTCGATGTACACCTGGCCACCGTTGTCGTGGATGATCGCGCAGATTTCGCCGATCGCTTCCTCGAACACGCCGTGGGTCGACGGGTAGGTGATCATGATCGCGGCCAGGCGCTCGCGGTGTTCGATGGCCTTGGCGCGCAGGTCCTCGACATCGACGTTGCCGCGGGCATCACAGGCGGTGACCACCACGCGCATGCCGGCCATGTGCGCGGTTGCCGGGTTGGTGCCGTGGGCCGACGACGGGATCAGGCAGATGTCGCGGTGGCCTTCGCCACGGCTGCGGTGGTAGGCGCGGATGGCCAGCAGGCCTGCATACTCGCCCTGGGAACCGGCATTGGGCTGCAGCGACACGGCGTCGTAGCCGGTGGCGGCGCAGAGCATGGCTTCCAGCTCGGTGGTCATCTGCAGGTAGCCCTGGCTCTGCTCGGCCGGGGCGAACGGGTGCAGGTTGCCGAACTCGGCCCAGGTGACCGGGATCATTTCGCTGGCGGCGTTCAGCTTCATGGTGCACGAGCCCAGCGGGATCATGCTGCGATCCAGCGCCAGGTCCTTGTCGGCAAGGCGGCGCAGGTAGCGCATCAGCTCGGTTTCGCTGTGGTAGCGGTTGAATACCGGGTGCGAGAGGATGGCCGACTGGCGCAGCAGGGCGGCAGGCAGCAGCGAGCCGGTGCTGGCGGCCAGCGCGTTGAAGTCCGGCTGGGCCTGGTCGCCACCGATCAGTTGCCACAGGGTCTCGACATCGGCCTGGCTAGTGGTTTCGTCCAGCGACAGGCCCACGTGGGCGGCGTCGATCTGGCGCAGGTTGATGCCCTGGGCGCGGGCCTTGTCATGAAGGCTGGCAGTGGCGCTGCCGGTGGCCAGGGTCAGGGTGTCGAAGGCGCTGGCGCCCACTACCTGCACGCCCAGCGTCTTCAGGCCGGCGGCCAGGATCGCGGTCAGGGCATGGGTACGTTCGGCGATGCGCTTGAGGCCGGCCGGGCCGTGGTACACGGCGAACATGCTGGCGATGTTGGCCAGCAGCACCTGGGCGGTGCAGATGTTGCTGGTGGCCTTTTCGCGGCGGATGTGCTGTTCGCGGGTCTGCATGGCCAGGCGCAGGGCGGTCTTGCCGAAGCGGTCGATCGACACGCCGACCAGGCGGCCTGGCATGTCGCGCTTGAATGCGTCACGGGTAGAGAAGTAGGCCGCGTGCGGGCCACCAAAGCCCAGCGGCACACCGAAGCGCTGGGCGCTGCCGATGGCCACGTCGGCACCGAACTCGCCCGGCGGGGTCAGCAGGGTCAGGGCCAGCAGGTCGGCGGCCACGGCGACCAGGGCATTGGCTGCGTGGAAGCGCTCGACCACTTCGCGGTAGTCGAACACTTCACCGTTGCTGGCCGGGTACTGCAGCAGGGCGCCGAAGAAAGCGCTGACATCGCCCAGCTCGCGCTCGTCGCCGACCACGATCTCGATACCCAGCGGCTCGGCACGGGTGCGCAGCACGTCGAGGGTTTGCGGGTGGCAGTGCACGGAGGCGAAGAAGGCGTGGCTGGCCTTGTTCTTCGACAGGCGCTTGCAGAAGGTCATGGCCTCGGCCGCAGCGGTGGCTTCGTCGAGCAGGGAGGCGTTGGCGATCGGCAGGCCGGTCAGGTCGCTGATCAGGGTCTGGAAGTTCAGCAGCGCTTCCAGGCGGCCCTGGGAAATTTCTGGCTGGTACGGGGTATAGGCGGTGTACCAGGCCGGGTTTTCCAGCAGGTTGCGCAGGATCGGTGCCGGAGTGTGGGTGTTGTAGTAGCCCTGGCCGATGTAGCTCTTGAACAGCTGGTTCTTGCCGGCGATGGCCTTGAGCGCGGCAAGCGCGTCGGCTTCGCTCTGGCCGTTGTGTGAGCCGAGCACGCTGGTGCCTTTGATGCTGTCGGGAATGACCGCGGCGGTCATGGCTTCCAGCGAGTCGAAGCCGAGGGCGGCCAGCATGGCCTGCTCGTCAGCGGCGCGCGGGCCGATGTGGCGGGCGATGAATTCGTTGGCGGTGCCGAGGTTGATGGTCATGGCGGGGCTCCTCAGGCGTCGTCGTTGGCTTTGATCAGGCGGTCGTAGGCGTCCTGGTCGAGCAGGGCGGCCACGGCGCTGGCGTCGGCGGGAATGAAGCGGAAGAACCAGCCTTCGCCCATCGGGTCTTCGTTGACCAGTTCCGGGCTGTCTTCGAGCTGGTCGTTGATCTGGACCACTTCGCCGGTCAGGGGCATGTACACACCGCTGGCGGCCTTGACCGACTCGACGGTGGACGCTTCGCTGCCTTTCTCATACTGCTGCAACTCTGGCAGTTGCACGAAAACCACATCGCCCAGGGCATTCTGGGCGTAGGCGGTGATGCCCACGGTAACGCTGCCATCGGCTTCGACGCGCAGCCATTCGTGATCTTCAGTGAAACGCAACTCGCTCATGGGGAATCCTCGGGAAGCAGGGCGTTAGGCGCGGTGGCTCCGCGCTCTTGGGGTTGGGATTCCCTTAGCAAAAATGCGGCCAATCGTTAAAAATCGTTATAAATCAATATGTTAATTATTTCTCGTATTCAGTTTGTCATTCTTGTGGAATGAAAACGCTACAGCGGGAGGGGGATGGAAAAGGGTTTGGGGATCAAACCCTTGCACTGCCGTATCTGTATGGGGGTGTATTGATTTCAATACGATGTACTGAAATCAATACAATCCTGCCTGCAGGGCGCGAGTTTCAGCCGTCAGTTCTTCAGGCGGCCCTTCTTGCGATGCCCGTTCTACGTAGTTCTACGTAGATCGCGCCCGTAGTACTGCGAATTTTCTTATGGACCCGGCATGGCGAAAGTGTCGCCGTCCTTATCCGGACACATACAACAACAAAAGCCGTCGCAGGTTTACCACCCGCGACAGGAGAAAATTCGATGACCACACTGGCTACCCGAATTGCCTGGTTTGCCGTTGCCTTGCTTGGTGCGTTCGCGCTGGGCACCCTTGCACTACGCAGAGGCGAAGCCATCAACGCCCTCTGGATCGTGACGGCAGCAGTCGCCATCTACCTCATTGCCTACCGTTACTACAGCCTGTTCATCGCCAACAAGGTGATGCAACTGGACGCCACACGCGCCACGCCCGCCGTACTCAACAACGACGGCCTGGACTACGTACCGACCAACAAGCACATTCTCTTCGGGCACCACTTTGCTGCCATTGCCGGCGCGGGCCCTCTGGTTGGCCCGGTGCTTGCCGCGCAAATGGGCTACCTGCCCGGAACACTCTGGCTGATCGCCGGTGTGGTCCTGGCGGGCGCTGTCCAGGACTTCATGGTGCTGTTCATCTCCACCCGTCGCAATGGTCGCTCCCTGGGCGAACTGGTACGCGAAGAAATGGGTTCCATTCCCGGTACCATTGCCTTGTTCGGTGCCTTCCTGATCATGATCATCATCCTCGCGGTGTTGTCTCTGATCGTGGTCAAGGCGCTGGCGGAGAGCCCCTGGGGCATGTTCACGGTAATGGCCACGTTGCCGATTGCAGTGTTCATGGGCGTCTACATGCGCTACCTGCGCCCAGGGCGTATCGGTGAGATCTCTGTGATCGGCGTGGTCCTGCTGCTGGCGTCTATCTGGTGCGGCGGACTGGTCGCCGCCGACCCAGTCTGGGGGCCTGCGTTCACCTTCACCGGGTTGCAGATTACCTGGATGCTCATCGGCTATGGCTTCGTTGCCGCGGTACTGCCCGTCTGGCTGATCCTGGCGCCACGGGACTACCTTTCGACCTTCCTCAAGATCGGGACTATCGTCGCCCTGGCAATCGGCATCCTGGTCATCGCCCCCGACCTGAAAATGCCAGCCGTTACCCACTTCATCGATGGTACGGGCCCGGTCTGGAAGGGCGCCCTGTTCCCCTTCCTGTTCATCACCGTGGCATGCGGCGCGGTGTCTGGCTTCCACGCGTTGATCAGTTCGGGTACCACACCCAAGCTGTTGGCCAATGAAAGTCATGCCCGTTACATCGGCTACGGCGCGATGCTGATGGAGTCCTTCGTCGCGATCATGGCCATTGTCGCGGCATCGGTCATCGAACCTGGGATCTACTTCGCCATGAACAGCCCGGCCGCTGTGGTGGGTGGCGATGTCGCGACCGTGGCGGCTACCGTGAGCAGCTGGGGTTTCACCATAACACCGGAAATCCTGCAACAGACTGCCGCCGACATTGGCGAGCACACCATCCTGGCTCGCGCCGGCGGAGCGCCGACCTTGGCCGTGGGGATTGCCCAGATCCTCCACCAGGCGCTGCCAGGCGAGAACACCATGGCGTTCTGGTACCACTTTGCAATTCTCTTCGAGGCACTGTTCATCCTCACCGCCGTCGATGCCGGCACCCGTGCAGGGCGCTTCATGCTGCAGGATCTGCTCGGCAATTTCGTGCCGGCACTGAAGAAGACCGACTCCTGGACGGCGAACCTGATCGCTACCGCAGGTTGCGTGGCCATGTGGGGCTGGCTGCTGTACCAAGGGGTGATCGACCCGCTGGGTGGCATCAACACCCTGTGGCCGCTGTTCGGCATCTCCAACCAGATGCTGGCCGGGATCGCGCTCATGCTCGGCTGTGTGGTGCTTATCCGCATGAAGCGTCAGCGATACGTCTGGGTTACCTTGATTCCAGCCGTCTGGCTGCTGATCTGCACCACTACGGCCGGTCTTATCAAGCTGCTGGACAAGGACCCCTCGATGGGCTTCCTGGCGCTTGCCAAGAAGTACAGTGATGCTGCCGCTGCAGGCCAGGTGCTGGCGCCTGCGAAGGATCTGATGCAAATGCAGCACGTTGTGTTCAATGCCTATACCAACGCGACGCTGACAGCATTGTTCCTGTTGGTGGTCCTTAGCATTCTTTGCTTTGCCGTGAAGGTCGGGCGCCGTGCCTGGGTCATGCCCGAGCGCACCGACAAGGAATCACCGTTCCAGCCACAGCCGGACGTCTGAGGGAGCGCCCGGAATGTTCAATGACCTGAGCAAGATGGGTAAGTACCTGGGGCAAGCCGCCCGGATGCTGGTCGGCATGCCAGACTACGACGCCTATGTGGAGCACATGCAGCTCAAGCACCCGGAAAAACCGCTGATGTCCTACGAGGCGTTTTTCCGGGAGCGCCAGGAGGCACGTTACGGTGGCGGGAAGGGACGCCCAGTTCGTTGCTGCTGAGCGCTGACTAGCCCAGGCAGGCGCAACGTTCATCATGGTGCTCTCGCATTGGAAGGCCGGCAGCAGGCATAGTGCTGTTGCCGGCCCGCTCCTGCATTGGAAATGACCATGCAACTCAAGCACAAGATCGTCACTCTCAGTGTGCTTCCACTCGTCCTTTCGGTCCTGTTCATCTGTGTCCTCGTGTTTGCCCAGAGTCGCAAGCTGGAGGAGGAACAGGCACGCCTGGTTGAAAGCAGCATCATGGCAGCAAAGAAGGCCGAGTTGAAAAACTACCTAAGCCTGGCGATGAGCCTCATCGCGCCGTTGTATGAAGGCAGCACCGATGATGAAGCAACTCGGCAGCGTGCACTGGAGATCCTGTCCCAAGCCAACTTCGGCCTCGACGGCTACTTCTTCGTGTATGACCAGCAGGGCAAGAACCTGATGCACCCGAGGCAGTCCGAGCTGGTTGGCAAGCAACTCATTACGCTGACCGACAAGAACGGGCTACCGGTCATCCAGGCGCTACTCAAGAGCGCCAGGGAGGGCGATGGATTCCAGTTGTACGACTGGCAGAAGCCTTCTTCCGGGCAGATTACCGGGAAACTGTCATATGTCGTGATGCTGGACCGTTGGGGCTGGATGCTTGGCACAGGCATATACATCGACGATGTGGAGGTGGCGACCCGCAAGTCCCGGCAAGAGGTCGCTACCGGGGTACTGACCACGGTTCTGGCGATCGCCTCGTTCTCGTTGATTGCCGTACTGGTGATTTTTACCGGTGGCCTGATGCTGAACGTCAGTGAGCATCGCCTGGCGGACCGTAAGCTTTCCACGCTCAACCAGCGGATCGTGAACCTGCAGGAGGAGGAGCGCTCGCGGGTTTCGCGTGAACTGCATGACGGGATCAGTCAGGAGCTGGTGTCGATCAAGTTCCAGTATGAGCTGGCCGCCATCGAACTGGCCAACGGCCGGAGCGAGGGCCTGGAAAACCTGCGCAAAGGTACTTGCAGACTTGGCGCGGCGATCGGTGAGATACGCCGCATTTCCCATGATCTGCGCCCCTCGCTTCTGGACACGTTGGGGTTGTCGCCTGCCATCGAGCAACATGTCCGTGAGTTCGAGCAACGTACCTCGATTCACACCCAGTACGAATGTGGAATGGATGCGGCGGACATCGATACCAGCCTCAGGTTGACGCTGTTCCGCATCATTCAAGAGGCCCTCGCGAACGTGGAGCGTCATGCCAAAGCCACTGCCGCGATCGTTTCCGTCACGCAACAGCAGGGCATGATCGTATTGCGTGTGGAGGACAACGGGGTAGGGTTCGACACCCGCGCAGCAGACGAGTGCCACGGTATCGGCCTGAGGAACATTCGCGAACGAGTGGACCACCACTCGGGTAGCGTCAACATCGCATCCTCTTACGGCCGTACCGAGCTACAGGTGCAGATACCGGTTACGATCAGCTGAGCAGCCTTGCCACGCCAACCCTCGAGGACTCCATGAGCGTAACCCATCCGGTCAGAATCGCCCTGGTCGACGACCACGTCCTTGTGCGTGACGGCGTAAAGGCGCTGCTGTGCGCGATCCCGCACTTCGAGGTTGTCGGCCAGGCCGAGTCAGGAGCCCAGGCAATCGAGTTGGTAGCGACTACTGAACTGGACATTCTCCTGGTCGACGTAGGGCTTCAGGACATGAACGGGTTGGAGCTCACGCGCAAGCTGCGCGAACGCTACCCGGATATCAGGATCCTCATGCTGAGCATGTACGACAACCAGGAGTACGTCCGCACCTCCATCAGTTCCGGAGCGCTAGGTTATGTGCTGAAGAATGCGCCTTCCGCAGAGCTCATCGCGGCCATCGAGGCCATCGCTGCGGGAGGAAGCTTCTACAGCTCGGAAATCACTCGCAAGCTCGCCGTGAGCAACCGGGACGAGCACGAGCTGACGCCCCGTGAGTTGCAAGTGCTGTCAATGATCGCCAAGGGGCACAACAACAAGAAAATGGCCCAAGAGCTGGATATCAGTGTCCGTACAGTGGAAACCTATCGGCTGAGCATCAGGCGCAAGCTCAATATCGATACCCCTGCGGCACTCGTGAAATACGCCCTGGAGCATGGCCTGACCTCGATCTAGGCAATCCAGGGCAACGCCAGATACAGCTTGATGACGATGACATTGATGATGTCGATGAAGAATGCCCCCACCATCGGCACCACCAGGAAGGCGATGCGCGAGGCTCCGTAGCGCTGGGTCACCGCTTGCATGTTGGCGATTGCCGTTGGCGTTGCACCCAGGCCGAAACCACAGTGCCCGGCAGCCAGTACCGCTGCATCATAGTTGCGGCCCATGACCCGGAACGTGACGAATATCGCGAACAGTGCCATGACCAATGTCTGTGCGGCGAGCAATGCAAAGAATGGTAATGCCAGCGCTGAAAGGTCCCACAACTTGAGCGACATCAAGGCAATGGCCAGGAATAACGACAAGCTCACATTGCCCAATACCGAGACTTCCCGTTCGAATACTTGATAAAAGCCGAGCGCCGAAAGGCCGTTTCGCAACACCACGCCCACGAACAGTACGCAAACGAACGTTGGCAGTTCAAACGCAGTGCCTTTCAGCATACCGTTAAGTAACGAGCCTGCGAGTAAACTGACAGCGATCAGCGCCAATGTTTCGATAAATGAAAACGGCGTGATCAAGCGTTCTTTGTCTGGTTGTTCGAAACCCTTGGGCAGTCGTGGTGCTGGTTCTTCGATACCAGGTGTCGTTACCCGTCTGATCAGCAACCGGGCGACCGGGCCACCAATAAGGCCACCCAGTACCAGGCCGAAGGTAGCTGATGCCATTGCGAGTTCGGAGGCCGACGCCAGACCGAACTTTTCGGTGAAAGTGGCCCCCCACGCGGCGCCTGTACCGTGGCCGCCGGACAAGGTAATAGAGCCGGCCAGCAGGCCCATCAGCGGGTCGAGGCCAAGTGCCGTTGCCAGGCCGATACCCATGGCGTTCTGGACCAGCAGCAAGCCGGTTACCACCAGCAGGAACACGGTAACCACGCGGCCACCTTTTTTCAGGCTGGCGAAGTCTGCACTCAAACCGATGGTGGCGAAGAATGCCAGCATCAGAGGAGTTTGCAGTGAAGTATCGAATTGCACGTGGATATCGAAACTGCGCAACACCAGGAACGCCAAGGCCACTACCAGCCCGCCAGCGACAGGTTCCGGAATATTGTAAGTGCGCAGGAAACCAATACGCGCGACCAGGCCGCGCCCCAATAACAGTACCAAAGAGGCGGCTACAAGCGTCCCGTAAAAATCGAGTTCAAACATCAGGTGCTCTCGTTATATCCAGTAGCGGACCACTTCCCGCTATGGGGCGGGCAAGTGGGGTGACAGGTGGGAATACACTGTCACCATTCTACGAGGCATACGTGGGAGAGTATCTTTCACTGGCGTAGGAAAAGCCTGAATAACAACCGGATTATTGCAATAACTATCAGGGGCAGCTTTGCGGCCCATCGCAGGCAAGCCAGCTTCCACAGGTATCGCGCAGAATTCAGCACGTGTGCGATACCTGTGGGAGCTGGCTTGCCTGCGATGGGCTGCGTAGCAGCCCCGTTGACGCTATCTGACAGGTATCAGGCTTTGCCCGGTATTCCATATTTGCGCAGGCGCTGCGCAATGGCGGTATGTGAAGTTTGCAAGCGCCCGGCCAGTTGCCGCGTGGACGGGTAGCTGGCGTACAGGCGTTGCAGCAGTTCGCGCTCGAAATCACTCACGGCCTGTTCCAGGCTGGCCACTTCGCTGTCCTGACCACGGGCCACCGAGGTGCCGGCGATGTCCAGGTCACCAATATCCACCAGGTTGCCCTCGCAGATGGCTGCGGCGCGGAATATCACGTTCTGCAGCTGGCGCACATTGCCCGGCCAAGGGTTGGCCAGCAGTGCCGAATGGGTGGCCGGGGTCAGCCTGCAGGGTGGGCGCTGGATCTGCGTGCAGGCCTGCTGCATGAAGAAATGCGCCAGCATCAGGATGTCCTGGCCGCGGTCGCGCAGCGGTGGCACTTGCAGATTGAGCACGTTCAGGCGGTAGAACAGGTCTTCGCGGAAGCTGCCTTCGGCGACCATGCGCTCCAGGTCGCGGTGGGTGGCGCTGATGATGCGTACATCTACCTTCACTTCGCGGTCGCCACCCACCCGGCGGAAGCTGCCATCGCTGAGAAAGCGCAGCAGCTTGGCCTGCAGGTATGGCGACATCTCGCCGATTTCATCGAGGAATACCGTGCCCTGGTTGGCCAGCTCCATCAACCCGGGCTTGCCGCCCCGTTGCGCACCGGTGAAGGCCCCGGGGGCGTAGCCGAACAGTTCGCTCTCGGCCAGGCTCTCGGGCAGCGCGGCACAGTTCAAGGCCAGGAATGGTGCCGCGTGGCGGCTGCTGATGGCGTGGCAGGCGCGGGCTACCAGTTCTTTGCCGGTGCCGGTTTCGCCATGCACCAGCAGCGGTGCATCGAGCGCCGCCACGCGCAGGGCGCGGGCCTTGAGGGTGCGGATGGCCGGTGACTCGCCGAGCAAGGCATCGAAGCCTTCGGCATGGTCGTGGTGCAGGGCCGACAGGCGTTCGCCCATGCGCGTAGGCGGATACAGTGTCAGCAGGCCACCGGCGTTGGTGATCGGCATGGCGTCCAGCAACAGGCTCTGGCCGTTGAGCTGCATCTCGCGCATGGGCAGGTGGAAGTTGTTGTCCAGCAGGGCCTGCAGCAGCGCCGGGTCGCCGAACAGCTCACCCACCGAGCGCCCGGCCGATTCGCGGCCGCACAGTTCGATCAGCGCCGGGTTGGCCAGCAGCACCTTGCCGGCACTGTCCACGGCCAGCACCGGGTCGCTCATCGCCGCCAGCAGGGCATCGAGCTGCAGGTGCCGGCGTTGGCCAGGGAGGATGTCGACCACGTCCACCGATTGCACGCCATGTACCTCGAACAGCGCGTCGTGCAGTTCTTCGAGTACGGCGGGGCTGAGGGTAGGGGCGTCGATGTAGACGTTCGGCGGGACCATCTCCACGGCGTCCAGGTTGAGGTTGCGGGCACCGAGCAGGGCGAGGACTTCCTGGGTGATGCCGACGCGGTCGATGAAGCTGACATGGATGCGCATGGGGAGGGGGCGGTTGTGGCTGGGGGAGGGCGGTAGTATGCCTCAACATTGTCGGGGCCGCTTTGCGGCCCCGGTTCTTGAAATCACTCCAGATGTTCAGGCTTGATCGGGTCGCCCGATTTCACATCCAGCTTTTCGCGAATGTCCGCGAACATATGGTCATAAAGCTTGTGCGGCGAGCTCAGGCTCTCGAATTTCTTCGGTGGCTTCAGGTACGACTGCGCCCTTCGGCTCAGTTGCATGAGGAAGCTGGGCAATACCTGATCCTTGGCCAGGAAGAACTTTTCTTCCACTGGCTTGCCTTCGATGCTGCCATGCATCTTGAACTGGATGCCTCTACCTTCCTTGGGGTCCGACACTGCCTCGTATTCGATGTTCAGGTCATAGCTGTGGTCATTCTGGTTCAGCGCGGTGCGCTCGATGTGTACATGACCGGGTTGGTACTGGGCCATGGCAAGCTCCTTTGGAAGGTCGAAAATGGCGGACGCTGGCGCCCGCCTACTGCATTCAACGGTAGCTGATCCCCGGCTTCGCGGTGGAAACGCGCGTGCCGGCGGTGCCTTTGACGATGTCTTCGATGTTCTCCAGCGAACTGATCACTGCCACTTTGCCGGTGTTGCGGGCAAAGTCGCAGGCGGCCTGCACCTTCGGCCCCATGGAGCCGGCGGCGAAGCCAAGGCGTTCGAGTTCGTCGGGGTGGGCCTGGGCAATGGCCTTTTGTGTGGGCTTGCCCCAGTCAACATAGGCCGCATCGACGTCGGTGGCGATGATCAGAAGGTCGGCGTCCAGCTGCTCTGCCAGCAGGGCCGAGCACAGGTCCTTGTCGATCACCGCCTCGATGCCCTTGAGCTTGCGGTTCTCATCGTACATGGTGGGGATGCCGCCGCCGCCGGCGCAAATCACGATGCTGCTCTTTTCCAGCAGCCACTTGATCGGGCGGATCTCGAAGATGCGTTTGGGTTTCGGGCTGGCCACCACTCGGCGGTACTTGTCGCCGTCGGCCTTGACCACCCAACCCTTTTCCTTGGCCAGGCGCTCGGCCTCTTCCTTGCCATAGACCGGGCCGATGAACTTGGTCGGGTCCTTGAAGGCGGGGTCGTTGGCGTCCACTTCGACCTGGGTCAGCAGGGTGGCGAACGGCACTTCGAAGGCCAGCAAGTTGCCCAGTTCCTGTTCGATCATGTAGCCGATCATGCCCTCGGTCTCGGCCCCCAGCACGTCCAGCGGGTAGGCCTCGTCGGGCTTGTAGGACAGGCCCTGCAGCGATAGCAGGCCAACTTGCGGGCCGTTGCCGTGGGCGATGACAAGCTCGTTGCCTGGGTGGATCTTGGCGATCTGTTCGGTGGCGGTGCGAATATTGGCCCGCTGGTTATCAGCGGTCATGGGCTCGCCGCGACGCAGCAGGGCGTTGCCGCCCAATGCAACAACGATACGCATGGGGAATGTCCTTTAACGAAAAGAAGGGAGCGCTGCTCTCGACCGGTATCGCCGCCCCTTGTGGGAGCGGGTTTACCCGCGAAAGCGTCAGCCCATGCAACGCGGCTGGTGCTACTGACGCATTCGCGGGTAAACCCGCTCCCACACGGGATTCAGGTTGCCCGGCTTGCCGAGTCAGCCTTTACAGGTCAGCCAGTGTCGACACCAGGATCGCCTTGATCGTGTGCATGCGGTTTTCCGCCTGCTCGAAGGCGATGCAGGCCGGCGACTCGAAGACGTCGTCGGTCACTTCGATACCGTTGGCCAGGTCCGGGTACTGTTCGGCGATCTGTTTGCCTACCTTGGTTTCGGAGTTGTGGAACGCCGGCAGGCAGTGCATGAACTTGGTCCGCGGGTTGCCGGTGGACTTCATCAGCTGTGCATTCACCTGATACGGCTTGAGCAGCTTGATACGCTCACCCCAGGCTTCGATCGGCTCACCCATCGATACCCACACGTCGGTGTGCACAAAGTCCACACCCTTGACCGCGGCAACCGGGTCTTCGGTGAGGGTGATGCGTGCGCCGCTTTCCTCGGCGTACTTGTGGCAACGTTCGACCAGGTCGTCATGCGGCCACAGCGCCTTGGGCGCGGCGATGCGTACGTCCATGCCAAGCTTGGCGCCGATTAGCAGCAGCGAGTTGCCCATGTTGTTGCGGGCGTCGCCCAGGTAGGCGTAGCTGATGTCGTGCAGCGGCTTGTCGCTGTGCTCGCGCATGGTCAGCACGTCGGCGATCATCTGGGTTGGGTGGTATTCGTCGGTCAGGCCGTTGAACACCGGAACGCCGGCGAACTTGGCCAGCTCTTCGACGATTTCCTGCTTGAAGCCCCGGTACTCGATGGCGTCGTACATGCGCCCGAGCACGCGGGCAGTGTCCTTCATGCTTTCCTTGTGGCCGATCTGCGAGGAGGTCGGGTCGATGTAGGTGACATTGGCGCCCTGGTCATAGGCGGCCACTTCGAAGGCGCAGCGGGTACGGGTAGAGGTTTTTTCGAAGATCAGCGCGATGTTGTTGCCTTTCAGGTGCTGCTGCTCGGTGCCGGTGTACTTGGCGCGCTTGAGGTCGCGGGACAGGTCCAGCAGGTAGCGCAGCTCACGGGTGGTGTGGTGTTCCAGGCTGAGCAGGTTGCGGTTGTGAATATTGAACGCCATGACTTTTCTCCTTGAGTTTGGTGAACGCACCGGCCGCCGCTTTATGAGGGCGGCCGGGGGTAATGGTCGTTAGTAGTCGATCGGGTCGCGCACGATCGGGCAGGTCATGCAGTGGCCGCCGCCCCGGCCCCGGCCCAGTTCGCCGGCACTGATGGTGATGACCTCGATCCCGGCTTTGCGTAGCAGGGTATTGGTGTAGGTGTTGCGGTCGTAGCCAATGACCACGCCCGGTTCCATGGCCACCACGTTGTTGCCGTCATCCCACTGTTCGCGCTCGGCGGCAAAGCTGTTGCCACCGGTTTCGACCACGCGCAGCTTGACCCCAAGCTGCTCGCCCACCACCTCGATGAACGACTTGTTCTCGCGGCGCACGTCCATGCCGTAAGGCTTGCTTTCGTCCGGGCGGATGATGAACGGCACGATCTCTTTCACCACTTCCGGGAAGACCGTGACCAGGTCGCGGTCGCAGAAGCTGAACACGGTGTCCAGGTGCATGGCAGCACGGGATTTCGGCAGGCCGGCGACGATGACTTTTTCCACCGCGCCCTTGGCGAACAGGTTTTGCGCCAACTGGCCGATGGCCTGGCGCGAGGTGCGCTCGCCCATGCCGATCAGCACGATGCCTTTGCCGATCGGCATCACGTCACCACCCTCGAGGGTGGCGTTGCCGTGGTCCTTGTCCGGGTCGCCGTACCACACCTGGAAGTCGGCGCCGGTGAACTCCTTGTGGAACTTGTAGATGGCCGTGGTCAACAGGGTTTCCTGGCGGCGCGCCGGCCAGTACATCGGGTTGAGCGTGACGCCGCCATAGATCCAGCAGGTGGTGTCGCGGGTGAACTGGGTGTTGGGCAACGGTGGAAGGATGAAGCTGGAGTGGCCCAGGTAGTCGTTGTACATCTTGACCACGCTGGCGCCTTCGCTTTCCGGCAAGTCCTGGCCTGCCACGCCGCCGATCAGGAACTCGGCCAGATGGCGTGGCTCGAGGCCTTCGAGCCAGCTTCGCACTTCATTGGTCAGGCCGACACCGACGGTGTCGGAGGTGATCTTGCGATCGAGGATCCACTTCAGTGCTTCGGGTTGCTGGACGATGTCGGTCAGCAGGTTGTGCATCTCCAGCACATCCACGCCACGCTCGCGCATCTTGGTGACAAAGTCGAAATGGTCACGCTTGGCTTGGTCGACCCAGATCACGTCGTCGAACAGCAGCTCGTCACAGTTGCTCGGCGTCAGGCGCTTGTGCGCCAGGCCCGGCGAGCAAACCATCACTTTGCGCAGTTTGCCGGCTTCGGAGTGGACACCGTACTTCTGTTTTTCAGCGGACATGATTTCATTCCTCCAGTTGAACGAAGACGTGGGTCAAAGGGTCAGGAAGCCGTCGTACAGGCCAAAGGCTGCCACCAGGGCACCGATGACCACGGCTGCGAAGATCAGTTTTTCCACGTTGGTGAAGACAGGTTGGCCAACCTCACGCTTGGCCTTGGCGAACAGGATCGCGCCAGGTGCGTAGAGCAGGGCCGAGAGCAGCAGGTATTTCACGCCACCGGCGTACAGCAGCCAGACGGCGTACAACAGGGCGATACCACCGATCACCAGGTCCTTCTGCCGTTCGGCCAGGGCCTGCTCGTAGGTTTCGCTACGCAGAGCCAGCAGGAAGGCATAGGCGGCCGACCACAGGTAGGGCACCAGGATCATCGAGGTGGCCAGGTAGATCAGCGACAGGTAGGTACTGCTGGAAAACAGCGTGATCACCAGGAAGATCTGCACCATGGCGTTGGTCAGCCACAGGGCGTTGGCCGGTACCTGGTTGGCGTTCTCGCGGCGCAGGAACTCCGGCATGGTATGGTCCTTGGCGGCGGCGAACATGATCTCGGCGCACAACAACACCCACGACAGCAGGGCTCCGAGCAGCGAGATGATCAGGCCGACGCTGATCAGTACCGCGCCCCAGTGGCCGACCACATGCTCCAGTACGGCAGCCATCGATGGGTTCTGCAGCTTGGCCAGTTCCGGTTGGGTCATGATGCCCAGCGACAGCACGTTGACCAGCACCAGGAACAGCAGCACGGTGACGAAGCCGATGACCGTGGCCTTGCCCACGTCAGAGCGTTTTTCCGCCCGCGACGAGAAGATGCTCGCACCCTCGATGCCGATGAACACCCACACGGTGACCAGCATCATGTTGCGCACCTGGTTCATCACGCTGCCCAGCTCTGGCGTACCTACCGCCCAGATGTCGGCGGTGAAGATGTCGAGCTTGAAGGCGAACAGGCAGATCAGGGCGAACAGCAGCAGCGGCACCACCTTGGCCACGGTGGTGATCAGGTTGATGAATGCTGCTTCCTTGATGCCGCGCAGCACCAGGAAATGCACGGCCCACAGCAGCACTGATGCGCCGATGATGGCGGCCGGGGTGTTGCCTTCGCCGAAGATCGGGAAGAAGTAGCCCAGGGTGCTGAACAGCAGCACGAAGTAGCCGACGTTGCCCAGCCAGGCACTGATCCAGTAGCCCCAGGCCGAGGAGAAGCCCATGTAGTCGCCGAAACCAGCCTTGGCGTAGGCATACACCCCGCCATCCAGGTCAGGCTTGCGGTTGGCCAGGGTCTGGAACACGAACGCCAGGGTCAGCATGCCGACCGCGGTGATCGCCCAGCCGATCAGTACAGCGCCAACCCCTGCACTGGCAGCCATGTTTTGCGGCAGCGAGAAGATCCCGCCACCAATCATCGAACCGACGACAAGTGCAACTAACGCGCCGAGCTTTAGTTTTCCGGATGAATCAGACATTTAACAACTCCTGCCAGGAGAAAGTTGACGACAGAGTAAATCCGACGCCGCTGCCATTCGCTGACTTGGGTCAGTTCATGGCGACGTGAAGTAGGAAAATTCCTTCACGAAGCTCCTGGAGAGTGCCGACAACTTATGCCGCAGGCCTTGCATGCTGGCACCTCCATGTCCATCTAGAGCAAACGCTCTGTTCAGCCTGCGATGCTTGACGCTAGCCGTTTTTGCCGCTTTCGCAAATTTTTCACAAGAATTTCGAGTTTTATCGGATTCTTTTCTAGTTGCTCCGGAGCTGCTAGTTTTTACTCAAAAGCTGGCATAGACAAAGCAGTTATTAGTGCTATAGCTTCATTGGTCAGGATCATTATAAGTAGCGACACTTATATGGACCGCATGGCTGTTTCAAGCCCGTGACAGTGCGCAAAAAAAAGGAAGGCTCATGAGCGAACCGGGACAGAAGCTGCGCCTGGGCGCGCTGATCGCATTGGTGGTCGGCTCGATGATTGGAGGCGGGATCTTCTCGTTGCCGCAGAACATGGCGGCGCGTGCCGATGTGGGGGCTGTGCTGATCGGTTGGGGTATCACCGCAGTCGGCATGTTGGCCCTGGCTTTCGTATTCCAGACCCTGGCCAACCGCAAACCGGAGCTGGACTCGGGAGTGTACGCGTACGCCAAGGCCGGCTTTGGCGAGTACATGGGTTTTTCCTCGGCCTGGGGCTACTGGATCAGTGCCTGGCTGGGCAACGTCGGCTACTTCGTGCTGCTGTTCAGCACCCTGGGTTTCTACTTCCCGGTATTCGGCGAGGGCAACACGCCAATTGCCATCGGTTGCGCCTCGCTGCTGCTGTGGGCGGTGCATTTCCTGGTGCTGCGCGGCATCAAGGAAGCGGCGTTCATCAACCAGGTGACCACCGTGGCCAAGGTGGTGCCGTTGCTGATTTTCGTGGTGATCGCCGCGTTCGCCTTCCGCGCCGATATCTTCACACGTGACATCTGGGGCCTGAGCAACCCGCAGTTCGGCAGCGTGCTGGAGCAGGTGCGCAACATGATGCTGGTCACCGTGTTCGTGTTCATCGGCATCGAGGGCGCCAGTGTGTATTCCGGGCGCGCCCAGCGCCGCTCGGATGTGGGCAAGGCTACGGTGATCGGTTTTCTGGGAGTGCTGGCGCTGCTGGTGCTGGTCAACGTGCTGTCGCTGGGGGTGATGACCCAGCCGCAACTGGCCGGGCTGCAGAACCCGTCACTGGCTTCGGTGCTGGAGCATATCGTCGGGCCATGGGGCGCCTTGCTGATCAGTATCGGCCTGGCGGTTTCGCTGCTTGGCGCGCTGCTGTCGTGGGCGTTGCTGTGTGCCGAGATCCTCTACGCCACGGCGCGGGACAAGACCATGCCGCGTTTCCTGGCCAAGGAAAACGCCAACCATGTACCGGCCAACGCCCTGTGGCTGACCAACTGCATGATCCAGGGCTTCCTGCTGATCACGCTGTTTTCCGCCGGTACCTATACCAGCCTGATCTACCTGGCCTCGTCGATGATTCTTGTGCCCTACCTGTGGTCGGCGGCCTACGCCGTGCTGTTGGCGGTACGTGCAGAAACCTACGACGAGCAGCCGGCCCTGCGCCGCAAGGACCTGCTGGTGGCGCTGGTTGCCCTGGTATATGCCGTGTGGCTGTTGTACGCCGGCGGGCTGAAGTACCTGCTGCTGTCGGCGCTGCTGTACGCCCCGGGCGTGATCCTGTTCGCCAGGGCCAAGCATGAGCAGGGTAAAACCTTGTTCACCACTTGGGAAAAGCTGATTTTCGCTGCCGTGCTGGCAGGTGCCGCGCTGGCGGCCTATGCCCTGTACTCAGGGCTGCTGAGCTTGTGACGGGGCAGGGCAGGGGGCGTGCTCGGGGCGGGACCAGATCCACAGGTTGCCCAGGGTCATGCCGGCAATGGCCAGGAACACCGGCCAGCGGTGTTCCAGGAACGTCAGCATCAGGCCCGCGCACAGCAGCATGCTGAGGGTCGCGCTGACCTTGGCCCGGCGCTGGATCACCTTGCCATTGCGCCAGTTGTGCAGGATCGGCCCGAACAACCGGTGGTTTTCCAGCCAGGCAGACAGGCGCGGCGAACTGCGTGTGGCCGCCCAGGCAGCCAGCAGGATGAATTCGGTGGTCGGCAGGCCGGGAATGACGATCGCGACCAGGCCCACGCCCAGGCTCACGTAAGCCAAGGTCGCATACAGCAGGCGGGCGAGTTTCGAGCGGGCGGGTCGGGTCATGGTCTCACTGCATGGAAGCGGTTCGGCCACCGGTAGGGTGGCCGGGGTATGGCGTGTCAAACCAGCGCGGCATCTGCAGCATAGGCATGCTTGAGCAGCTTGGTGAAGCGCTCGAAGGCAGCAACTGCGCCGTGTTCGGCAGCGGCTTCCTCTTCGGCCGACAGGGCCAGGCCATCAAGAATGCGGGTGAACTGTTTCCAGCCTTCGGCACGGCCACCGGCCGGTTCGCCCAGATGTCGGGCACCGAAAGTTTCGGACAGTTCCAGGGCCACGGCACGCTTGATCAGAAACGCAGCGCCCAGTTTGGAGCCTTCGGAGACGAAGATCCAGCCCATTGCCTCGCCCAGGCTCGGGTTGCGCAAGGCCCCTGGTACGGCTGGCGGTACTTCGGTGTCGAGGTCGGCGAGGTCCAGGCGGGCCTGTTCGGCACGGCAGCGCTCGGCCAGGTCGGGAACGATGGCGATCAGTTGCGGGTCGTTGTACAGGGCCTGCAGCTCGGCCTGGAACAGGTACTGGGCGACCACGAAGCGGGCGAAGCTTTCGCGGCTGTCGAAGGGCGCGTGGGCTTTGACCAGGGCATCCAGTTCGGCGTGGGGGGCGTGGGTGATCTGGTTGAGGCGCTGGGAGCGCAGGGCTGGGCGGTCGGTCATGGGGCAGTCCTTGGAAAAGGGGGGTCTAGAGACAAGACGAAACAGCGGGGGCGGGACAGTAAAAAAAGCTGGTATTTGTGCTGGTAGTGCTGGCCTCTTCGCGGGTAAACCCGCTCCCACAGGGACATCACAGGCCCGAGGTCTGCGCAATACCTGTGGGAGCGGGTTTACCCGCGAAGAGGCCGGCACTGACGAAACAAACCTGTCAGCGATAATCCAGGTCAGATATCCCAAACCACATTGATGCCAAAGTTGCGCCCCGGCATGGTCAGGCGGTCGATGTTGGCCGGCTGGGTCACGGCCGCTTCACCCTGGCCGTCGTAGCTGCGTACCGAATCCCACTGCCAGTACTTCTTGTCGGTGAGGTTGTACAGGCCGGCGTTGATGGTCACGTCGTCGGTGACCTTGTAGTAACCGGTCAGGTCCAGCACCCCGTAGCCCGGGGTGCGGAACTTGGAGCTCGAGCCGTCGGGCGAGTAGAAGGTGCTGTCGTCGACGCGGGTCTTGCGCTTGACCAATGTCCAGCTCAGCAGGCCGCCGTAGTGTTGTTGTTCGTAACCCAGGCCGAACACGCCCTTGAGCGGGTTGACGCTGTTCAGTGGCTCGCCGGTGTCATCGTTGCGGCCATAGGTGTAGGCGATCGAGCCCTGGGTATACAGGCCCTGCGGCGCACCGAAGTGGTCCAGGTTCAGGCGGCCCTTGACCTCGGTACCCTTGATGGTGGCGTGCTTGATGTTGTTGGCCTTGAAGGTCTGCTCCAGGTTGGCGCTTTGTACGGCATCTTCGTCGATGAAGTCGCGGTACTTGTTGTAGAACACCGCCACGTCGAAATTACCGGCGTCGAAGTTGCCACGCAGACCGGTTTCATAGCTTTTGCTCTTCTCGGGTTCGAGACCCGGGTTGCCTTCGACGCGGTAGCCTTGCTCGATGTTCTCAAACTTCCCGTACATGGATTTGGCAGTCGGGGTGCGGAAACCTTCGGCGTACTGGCCATACCAGGTGTAGTTGTCGTTGAAGGCGTAGGTCAGGCCGAATTTGGGCGAGACGCGGTGCCACTTCTTGTCCGAGTCGTCCTGGGAGGTTGGTGCGGTACCGCTGGACTCCAGGCCACGCAGGAATTCCTCGGTGAACCTGGGCTCCATGCGCGTGTAGTCGTAACGAGCACCAGGCATGAAGGTCCAGTTGTTCCAGCGGATTTCATCCTGCACGAACAGGCTGTAGGTGTTCACGGTCGGGTCCGGGAAGTCGCTGACCAGGGCCTGGCCGTCTGCCGGGCGCTCGGCGCCAGCGGCAGAACAGCCTGAACCAACGGCCAGGCAGGTACCGGTGCCGCTGCGGGAACCGGTGACCTTCTCGTGCTTGAGGGTGGTGCCGTACGTCAACAGGTGGTCGGTGGCGCCGAGGCTGAAGGCCTTGTCCAGCTGGGCGTCGAATACCCACTGGCGGTCCTTGTACAGGGTGTCTCGGGTACGCAGTACCTGACGGCCAGGCGGTGCGTAGACTTCCTCGGTGTGCTGGTCGGTCTTGGCGATCTGGTAGTTCAGGCTCCACTTCACATGGTCGGCGACTAGCGAATCCAGGCCGAACTCATGGTTGATGCCAAGGCGTTCGCGGGTGACGGTGTCGTTGCCGTTACGCGCCTTGTAGTAACCTGGGGCACCAAAGCCAGGAATGAAAGGCCCGCCCACCGCACTGAGGATGTTCTGGTCGCGATCATCCTTGTAGCGCTCGTAGGTGAAGCCCAGGCGCGCTTCGTCGGCGTAGTTCCAGCCCAGCTTGGCCAGCACGTTTGTGGTGCGCACGTCCATCGGGTTGGCTTCGGTACGCGCCAGGCCGTCACCGCTGTGGCCGCCGTGGGTCTCGGTTTCGTGACCGTTGCGCTGGCTCAGGTGCAACAGGCCGTCGAAGTCGCCCTGGCGGCCGGCGACGGTGGCGGAGGTCAGCCAGCTTTCGTCGGCCGAGCTGTAGCCGGTTTTCAGGCGGGCACCGGCGTCCTTGCCAGGCTTGATGATGTCGTCCGGGTCGAGGGTGAAGTAGCTCACCGCCCCGCCGATGGCGTTGCTGCCATACAGCACCGAGGCCGGGCCGCGGAGGATTTCCACACGCTTGACGATCTCCGGGTCAACGTAGTTGCGCTGGGTCTGGGCGTAGGGGCCGAAGAAGAAGCTGTCGGGGATCGACACGCCGTCCACCTGGGTGAGGATGCGCTCGCCATCGATACCACGGATGTTGTAGCCGTTCAGGCCGCTGCGCTGGCCGGTGCCGGCTACCGACACACCTGGTTCGTAGCGCACCAGGTCCTGGATGTTGTTCACGTTCTGCCGGTCCAGTTGCTCGCGGGTCTGCACGCTGACGGTGCTCGGCACCTGGCTGACGTCCTGGGCGCTGCGGGTGGCGCTGACGGTCACCTGCTGCAGGGCAATCACATTGGCGCTGGCCTGGCGTTCGAGCACCACATTGCCGTTGGTGATCTTGCGAAAGCCCAGGCCGGTGCCGTGCAGCAGGCGCTTGAGCGCGGCTTCCGGCGGTAGCGAACCCTGCACCCCTGGCGATGCCACGCCGTCGGCCAGTTCGGCGCTGAAGCCGACCTGCCAGCCGGTGACCTGGCTGAAAGCATTGATGGCCGAAACCAGCGGCTGCTGGCCGATGCTGAAGCGGTAGTCGCCCATGCGCGGGCTGCTGGCCTGTGCCGGCTCGGCGGCCAGCGCCGGCAGGCTGATGGCGCCGCTGGCGAGCAGGGCGAGGTTCAGTAGGGAAAGGCTCAGGAGGGACAGTTGCCCTCCATGGCGAGGAAGGGTGGAGGGGCGGGTAGGACCTGTGGACATCGGAAGCGCTCCCTGACGCGCGGACTGTTATAGGTGGTGGCTGTGCTCGTTTTCAAACGAGAATCAGTTGCATTGGCTATAACGAGACGGGCGGGGTAGCGTTACTGCGTAAAAAAAGTTGGATTGCGGTCTGGCGGTCTGTATCGCGATTTCTGTGGAGCGGGCATGCCCGCTCCCACAGGGAGTGTGTCGGGTTTCAGATTTGCGGATCAGTTCAGGATAACCAACGCCGGGTACTCATGCAGCTGTGCCGCGGTGATGTGGGCCAGCGCACGCAGGGTTTCCAGCGGCTGGTCGAGGCGGTAGTTACCGGTGACCGCCATGTCTTCCAGCTGCGCATTGCGGTTGATGATCCAGCCCGGGTAGTAGCGCTGCACCTCGGCCAGCACCTGGCTCAGCGGGCAGTTCTCGAACACCAGGCGGCCGTCGACCCAGGCCAGGTCCTTGTGCATGTCGGGGCGTTGGCGCTGGCCGAATCCCTGGGGGCCGACGCTGATGCTGTCGCCGGCGCTCAGGCGGATGCGCTGGTCGCGGGCCCCCTGCAGGTCGACATCGCCGCGCTGCACCCGCACCTGTGCCTCGCCGTCGAGGTAGCGCACGGCAAAGTCGGTGTCGCGCACCTGTGCGCGCAACGGCCCGGCTTGCACTTCCAGTGGCAGCAGCGCGCCCTCGGGGACCTGAAAATAGGCCTCACCCTGCAGCAGGCGGGCGACCTGGCGACCATCACGCTGCTCGCTGGCAAATGCCGAATTGGTGTTGAGCAGCACTTTCGCCCCGTCTTCCAGCTGCAGGCGCTGGCGTTCTCCCACCACTGTCAGGTGGTCGGCCTGCAGGCGCATGGGCAGGTTGCCGAGGGTGAACAGCCCGACCAGCAGCAGCGCTGCCGTGGCCAGGGGTTTCCAATGGCTGCGCAGGCGCCCGCGCCACGAGCGGCGCTGTTGCCGATGCATCTGCACGGCCACTTGGTGCAGCGGTGCGCCGTTCCACAATGCTTCTGCCTCCACATAGGCCTCGGCATTTTCCGGCGCTGCGCTCAGCCAGGCTTCGAAGGCTTGTGTGTCGTCGGCGTCGGCGCATTGCAGGCGTACCAGCCAGTCCAGCGCCTCGTCCATGGCACGAGCACGGGCGCTGGGCCCGGCGGGTGACGGGCGAGGGGCAGGGCTGTCGGTCACGGTGAATCCTTGAATGGTTTTTTCGAATGATCAAGGCTGAGGCGGGGTGTGGCAAGGGCTTTGGGTTGCCTCACTTGAGGCGGTCGGCGACACCCATGCAGATCGCCATGATCAGTTTCAGTTCCTTCTGTACCGTGCTGGGAGAAACATTCAGTTGTCTGGCGATTTCCAGGTAGGTGGCGCCATGCAGCCGGCTTAGTATGAAGATGCGCTGCTGACGTTCGCTCAGTTGTTTGAGGCTGATACTCAGGTGCTTGAGCAACTGCTCGGCATGTGCCGCATCCTCGCTGCTGGTGGCCGGTGCGGCCACGCTGTGCAGGACCTCGTCCGGTACGTCGTCGACCAGCATGCGCGATTGCACCCGGCGCGCGCGCAGATGGTCGAGGGCCAGGTTGCGCGCGGTCTGGAACACGAACGGCTCGATGTGTTCTATGGGCCGCTCACCGAGCGCGCGGGAAACCCGCAGGTAGGTTTCCTGCAACAGGTCCTCGGCCGTATTGGGGTTGCCCACCATGCGCTGCAAGGTGCGCAGCAGGGTAAGGCGCTGGACGAGGAAGACAGAGTTGAACCGGGACTGACTCACAGGGGGACCTGGCCGACGAAAGGTTAATGATAATGCTTATCATCATCCTCGGAGGTCAAGCTTGGAAATGTTAGGAAAAGGTAAAGATTGTGAGTCGCGGCCTTGCGCGGTCCCATGTAGGAGCGGCCTTGTGTCGCGATGGGCTGCGCAGCAGCCCCAGGATTTTGCCTTGGCACAGATTGCAGGGGGCTGCTGCGCAGCCCATCGCGACACAAGGCCGCTCCTACAGGGAGCGTGCCGAAGCTCAGCGGGCGCGGCACAACGCCAGACAGTTATCCAGCATGCGGTTGGAGAACCCCCACTCGTTGTCATACCAGGCCAGCACCTTGAGCATGCGCCCGTTGGCCCGGGTATGGTTGGCATCGAAGATCGACGACAGCGGGTTGTGGTTGAAATCGCAGGAAACCAGCGGCAAGGCGTTGTAGCCCAATACCTTGGAATGCTTGCTGGCCTCGAGGAACAGCTGGTTGACCTGTTCGGCCGTGGCCTCGCGCTTGAGGTTGACCGTGAGGTCCACCAGAGACACGTTGATCACCGGCACCCGTACCGCCATGCCGGTCAGCTTGCCGGCCAGCTCCGGCAATACCAGGCCCACGGCCTCGGCAGCGCCGGTCTTGCTCGGGATCATCGACTGGGTTGCCGAACGCGCACGATACGGGTCGCCGTGGTACACATCGGTCAGTACCTGATCGTTGGTATAGGCATGGATGGTGGTCATCAGGCCCTGTTCGATGCCGAACTCGCGGTGCAGCACCTGGGCAATCGGTGCCAGGCAGTTGGTAGTGCAGGAGGCATTGGAGATGATCTGGTGCGAGGCCCGCAGGATGTCATGGTTGACCCCGTACACCACGGTGGCATCGGCGCCTTTGGCCGGTGCCGAGACAATCACCTTGCCAGCCCCCGCAGCCAGGTGGGCGGCGGCCTTGGCACGCTCGGTGAACAGCCCGGTGCATTCGAACACCACGTCGATCGCCTCGGCCTTCCAGGGCAGTTCGGCCGGGTTGCGGATGGCGCTGACCGCGATACGGTCACCATTGACCGTGAGGCTTTCGTGGTCGGCCTCGACGCTGGCGTCGAAAGTACCGTGCACGCTGTCGTACTTGAGCAGGTGGGCATTCATGGCGCTGTCGCCCAGGTCGTTGATGGCGACGACCTGCAGGTCCTGGCGGTAGCCTTGGGTATACAGTGCGCGCAGGACGTTGCGCCCGATGCGGCCGAATCCATTGATGGCGATGCGTAGGGTCATGGCAGTACCTCTGGCAGTCCGAGTGAAAGCTGTGGCACAAAGGAGCTTCACTGAAACGGTTTTGTTGTTGGAATTACAAGATTATTCACCTGCCGATAGAAAACAAGCCTTTTTAGTGGCAGTATTTTGTTTAAACATACAACGAGTGGTTGGGCGACGTGACTCCACCGATGCAGCGGGCTCCTCTACCTTGAGCCTAGGCCGCAATCGTTTGGAGGGGAAATGCCCGGCAAACCGCCCTTACAATTAGCCTGGAGTCCAGTACATGCATCCGCGCATCCTTGAGGTCACCCAGCGGCTGGTCGAACGTAGCCGTGCCACCCGCGAACGCTACCTGCAACTGATTCGCGGCGCGGCCAGTGACGGCCCCATGCGTGCCAGCCTGCAGTGCGCCAACTTCGCCCATGGCGTGGCCGGTTGTGGCAGCGACGACAAGCAGACCCTGCGCCTGATGAACGCTGCCAACGTGGCCATTGTCTCGGCCTACAACGATATGCTTTCGGCGCACCAGCCGTACCAGCACTTCCCCGAGCAGATCAAGCAGGCCTTGCGTGAGGTCGGCTCGGTCGGCCAGTTCGCCGGTGGCGTGCCAGCCATGTGCGATGGCGTGACTCAGGGCGAGCCAGGCATGGAGCTGGCCATCGCCAGCCGTGAAGTGATCGCCATGTCCACTGCCGTGGCCCTGTCGCACAACATGTTCGACGCCGCGCTGATGCTGGGCATCTGCGACAAGATCGTTCCCGGCCTGATGATGGGGGCGCTGCGCTTCGGCCACCTGCCGACTATCTTCGTTCCGGGCGGGCCGATGGTCTCCGGCATTTCCAACAAGCAGAAGGCCGATGTGCGCCAGCGCTACGCCGAAGGCAAGGCCAGCCGCGAAGAGCTGCTGGAGTCGGAGATGAAGTCCTACCACAGTCCTGGCACCTGCACCTTCTACGGCACTGCCAATACCAACCAGTTGGTGATGGAGGTGATGGGCCTGCACCTGCCGGGCGCCTCGTTCGTCAACCCGTACACACCGCTGCGTGACGCGCTCACCGCCGAGGCCGCGCAGCAGGTCACGCGCATGACCAAGGCCAGCGGCAGCTTCATGCCGCTGGGGGAAATCGTCGACGAGAAGGCGTTGGTCAACTCCATCGTCGCGCTGCATGCCACCGGCGGCTCGACCAACCATACCCTGCACATCCCGGCGATTGCCCAGGCTGCGGGTATCCAGCTGACCTGGCAGGATATGGCTGACCTGTCCGAGGTGGTGCCGACCCTGTCCCACGTCTACCCCAACGGCAAGGCCGACATCAACCACTTCCAGGCCGCTGGCGGCATGGCCTTCCTGATCCGCGAGCTGCTCGATGCCGGGCTGCTGCACGAAGATGTCAACACCGTGGCCGGCCATGGCCTGCGCCGCTACACCCAGGAGCCGTTCCTCGACAACGGCAAGCTGGTGTGGCGCGAAGGGCCACAGCACAGCCTGGACGAAAGCATCCTGCGCCCGGTGGCGCGGCCGTTCTCGGCCGAAGGCGGCCTGCGGGTGATGGAGGGCAACCTCGGCCGCGGCGTGATGAAGGTGTCCGCTGTTGCCCCCGAGCACCAGGTGGTCGAGGCCCCGGCGCGGGTGTTCCACGACCAGCAGTCGCTGGCCGATGCGTTCAAGGCCGGCGAGCTGGAGCGTGACTTCGTCGCCGTGGTGCGCTTCCAGGGCCCGCGCTGCAACGGCATGCCGGAGCTGCACAAGCTTACACCGTTCCTCGGTGTGCTGCAGGACCGTGGCTTCAAGGTGGCGCTGGTCACCGACGGTCGCATGTCCGGTGCCTCGGGCAAGATCCCGGCGGCCATTCACGTTTGCCCCGAGGCTTATGACGGCGGCCCGCTGGCACGGGTGCGCGATGGTGATATTGTGCGGGTCGATGGTGTCGAAGGCACGCTGCGGGTAATGGTGTCGGCTGAAGAATTGGCCAGCCGCGATCTGCCGCCAGCGCCACAGGGCAACGACCTGGGCTGCGGGCGCGAGCTGTTCGGCTTCATGCGCATGGCGTTCAGCCCGGCAGAGCAGGGCGCCAGTGCGTTCACCTCGGCCCTGGAGAACCTCAAATGAAGGACCTGCTGGTTGGCGACATCGGCGGCACCAATGCCCGTTTTGCGTTGTGGCGTGACAACCAGCTGCATGAAGTGAAGGTCTTTGCCACCGAGGACTACACCAGCCCGGAACAGGCCATCGAGGCTTACCTTGAAGGCTTGGGCATTCCCCGCGGCGGCGTGACTGCTGCCTGCCTGGCGGTGGCCGGGCCGGTCGATGGCGATGAGTTCCGCTTCACCAACAACCACTGGCGTCTCAGCCGCGTGGCCTTCTGCCAGACATTGCAGGTCGAGCGGCTGCTGCTGATCAACGATTTTACCGCCATGGCGCTGGGCATGACCCGCCTGCGTCCCGGCGAATTCCGCGAAGTATGCCCAGGCCAGGCGGACCTGTCGCGGCCGGCATTGGTCATTGGCCCGGGTACCGGGCTGGGCGTTGGCGCGCTATTGCGCCTGGGCGAACAGCACTGGCATGCCTTGCCGGGAGAGGGCGGGCACGTCGACCTGCCGGTGGGCAATGCCCGCGAAGCGGCGATTCACCAACAGATTCACGGGCAGATCGGCCATGTCAGCGCCGAGACCGTGCTCAGTGGCGGTGGCCTGCTGCGCCTGTACCAGGCAATTTGCGCGCTGGACGGCGACACACCCCGACACAAGACCCCGGCACAGATCACCGATGCCGCGCTCGGCGGCGAGCCGCGGGCGCTGGCGGTGATCGAGCAGTTCTGCCGGTTCCTCGGCCGAGTCGCTGGTAACAATGTTCTGACGCTGGGCGCACGGGGTGGGGTCTATATTGTCGGCGGCGTGATCCCGCGCTTTGCCGAGCTGTTCCTGCGCAGCGGGTTTGCCGCGAGTTTTTCCGACAAGGGCTGCATGAGTGGCTATTTCGCTGGCGTGCCGGTTTGGCTGGTGACGGCGGAGTTTTCCGGGTTGCTGGGGGCCGGGGTGGCCTTGCAGCAGGCGCTGGATCACTGACTGGGGCTGCTTTGCAGCCCTTCGCGGGCTTGCCCGCTCCCACAGGGATCGCACAATTCATGGGCATAGCGTCACTCCTGTGGGAGCGGGCAAGCCCGCGAAGGGCCGCAAAGCGGCCCCAATAAAAACAGGCAACAAAGACCTGTAACTAACAAAAGGACGGACCACCTTGAGCACTGCCGGCAAATCAATCCTGATGGTCGACGACGACCAGGAAATCCGCGAACTGCTGCAAACCTACCTGAGCCGCTCCGGCTTCCAGGTGCATGCCGAAGCCGACGGCAAGGGCTTTCGCCGCGCGCTGGAAACCACCCCCTGCGACCTGGTCATCCTCGATGTCATGCTGCCCGACGAAGACGGCTTCAGCCTGTGCCGCTGGGTACGCCAGCACCCGCGACAGGCACGGGTACCGATCATCATGCTCACCGCCAGCTCCGACGAAACCGACCGGGTCATCGGCCTGGAGCTGGGCGCCGACGACTACCTGGGCAAGCCATTCAGCCCCCGCGAACTGCAAGCGCGGATCAAGGCCCTGCTGCGCCGCGCCGAGTTCGGCCAGGCGGCGCCGGGCAGTGCGGTGCTGGCCTTCGACGACTGGCGCCTGGACACGGTCAGCCACCGCCTGTTCCATCGCGACGGTGAGGAAGTGATTCTCTCCGGCGCCGACTTCGCCCTGCTCAAGCTGTTCCTCGACCACCCACAGCAGATCCTCGACCGCGACACCATCGGCAACGCCACCCGTGGTCGCGAGCCGATGCCGCTGGACCGCATCGTCGACATGGCGGTCAGCCGCCTGCGCCAGCGCCTGCGCGATACCGACAAACCACCCCGGCTGATCCGCACCGTACGCGGCAGCGGTTACCTGTTGGCTGCCCATGTCTGCAATGCGCCCTGAGCGGCGCTGGCGTCTGCTGCCGCGTTCGCTACTGGGGCGCATGCTGCTGCTGACTCTGCTCGTAGTGCTGCTGGCCCAGGGGTTGTCGAGCATCATCTGGGTTGCCCAATTGCGCGCCAGCCAGTTGCAGGGCCTGCGTGCCAGCGCCAGCAGCCTGGCTCATTCGATGAGTGCCAGTGTCAGCTACTTCCGCTCGTTGCCGGTGGCCTACCGGCCGATGGTCCTCGATCAGCTGCGCAGCATGGGCGGCACGCGCTTTTTCGTGTCCCTCAACGCCAAGCCGCTGGACATGCCGCTACTGCCCGTTACCCCACGCAAGCAGGCGGTGATCGATGTGTTCCAGCAAGTGCTGCATGAGCGCCTGGGTTCGCAGATGGAAATTTCCGTGGAGTTCGTCGGGCCGGACGACCTGCGTATCTTCAACAGCGGGCTGAAGCTCGACGAACTGCCACGGTCCTGGGCGCATTACTCGCTGACCCTGGAGCCACTCAACCCGCCGGTGCTGGTAACCCAGATCCGCCTGGGCGAGGGTGAGTGGCTGTACATCGCCTCGCTGCTGCCCGAACCCTACACCAGCCTGGAGGCCGAGCGCCTGCCGCGTCAGCAGATCGGCTTCATCGTGCTGACCACGGCCTTGCTGCTGTTGTTCATCGGCTTGCTGGTGCACTGGCAAAGCTGGCCGCTCAAGCGCCTGGCGCGGGCCGCGCGGGAGATGTCGCTGGGCGCCGATGTAGCGCCGGTGGCCGAAGGCGGTGGCAGCGAGGTGGTCGAGGTGGGGCGTGCGTTCAACAGCATGCGCGAGCGCATCAGCCGATACCTGACCGAGCGCAGCCAGCTGTTCAGCGCCATTTCCCACGACCTGCGCACCCCGATCACCCGCTTGCGCCTGCGCGTCGAGCTGCTGGAGGACGAGCGCCTGCAGGCCAAGTTCAGCCAGGATCTGGACGAGCTGGAACTGCTGGTCAAAGGCGCGTTGCAGTGCGTGAAGGACACCGACATCCACGAGAACATCGAGCCGGTCGACCTCAACCAGGTGCTGGAAATCCTGGCCGAGCCTTACCTGGGCGATGGCCGCATAACGCTCGAAGGCCGGGCGCTGGCGCCGTATCCGGGCAAGCCGCTGGCGTTGCGGCGCTGCATCGGCAACCTGATCGACAATGCCATCAAGTACGGCGAGCGGGCACGGTTGCGCATCATCGACAGTGCCGAGGGGTTTGTCCTGCAGGTGGATGACCAGGGGCCGGGGGTGCCGCAGCAGCAGCTGGAGCAGGTGTTCGAGCCGCACTTCCGTCTGGCCGGGCAGCAGCAGGGGTACGGGCTGGGGTTGGGGATTGCGCGCAACATTGCCCATAGCCATGGCGGGGAGGTGAGCTTGCTGAACCTGCGTGAGGGCGGGTTGCGGGTGACCTTGTATCTGCCGCGGGGCATGGACTGAAGGGTTGTATTGCCTCTACCGGTCCCTTCGCGGGTAAACCCGCTCCCACAAAGACCTCACAGGTCCATACAGACTCCGAGGCTAACGCAAAAACTTGTAGGAGCGGGTTTACCCGCGAAGAGGCCGGCACAGGCAACACAAATGTCACTGGCTGGTGACAAAGCCACCCTCCTTGGTGACATTCCCATCCAGGCCCGCTCACTAGAATTCGCAGACGACTGGCAAGGATCAAGCTGGCCCATGAGCACCTCCAACCTGGCTTCCACCCGCTGGCTCGACGCCCCGGCCCACAACGCCTGGCGCATGGCAGAAGGGCAACGCCTGCTGGCCTTCGCCACGGCTTCGAAACTGCCCGATGGCTTCGGTAGCCTCGACGCCGCAGGCCTGCTTGCCCCCGGTGCCCGCGCCGAAACCCTGATCACCGCCCGCATGACCCACTGTTTTGCCCTGGCCCACCTGCAAGGGGTGCCCGGCTACCTGGCCTATGCCGAACACGGCGTGGCCGCACTGCGTGGCGCGCTGCAGGATGCCACCTACGGCGGCTGGTTCGCCCACCCCGGTGGCCATGACGACAGCGGCAAGGCGGCTTACCTGCATGCCTTTGTCGCCCTGGCCGCCAGCTCGGCGGTGATGGCAGGTGCTGGTGGTGCACCAGCCCTGCTGGAAGAAGCGGTGCAGGTGCTCGAAGCGCATTTCTGGAGCGAAGAGGAGGGTGCCCTGCGGGAAGCCTTCTCCCGCGCCTGGCAGCTGCCCGAGCAGTACCGTGGTGCCAACAGCAACATGCATGCGGTCGAGGCCTTCCTGGCCCTGGCAGACGTAACTGGTGACAACCTGTGGCTGCAACGCGCCTTGCGCATCGCCGAACGCATCATCCATACCCATGCCGCCGCCAACGGCTACCGGGTCATCGAGCATTTCGACGCCCTCTGGCAGCCGCTGCCGCACTACAACCAGGCGTACCCGGCAGACCACTTCCGGCCTTATGGCTCCACGCCCGGGCATGCCCTGGAGTGGGCGCGGTTGCTGCTGCACCTGGAGGCCAGCCTGGAACGGTCCGGCCTGCAAGCCCCGCGGTGGCTGCCAGACTGCGCCCGCGCATTATTCGACACAGCCTGCCAGCAGGCCTGGAACGTCGATGGCGCGCCCGGTTTCGTCTACACCCTGGACTGGGACGATCGCCCGGTGGTGCGCGCACGCCTGCACTGGGTACATGCCGAAGCCTGCGCCGCCGCAGCAGCATTGTTGCAGCGCACGGGCGACAGGCACTACGAACAGTGGTACCGCCGTTGCTGGGACTTCATCGCCAACCATTTCATCGACCATGGCGCTGGCAGCTGGCACCACGAACTCGATGCGCACAACCAGCCGGCCGCGACCATCTGGCCAGGCAAACCCGACCTCTACCATGCCTACCAGGCGCTGCTGCTGCCGGGCTTGCCACTGGCACCCAGCCTGGCCTGCAGCTTTGCCGGCAATGTAACCAAACGATGACATTCGCGCATCGCTTCGTTACCTGGCGAGGCGAGCACGCTGTTTAGACTTCATGCAACGCAAGCGATCGACTTGCACGGCATAACAACAAGAAAGGTGCTTCGATGAATTCCACGCTCCGTCTCGCTGCCGCAATCTCACTGGCCTCCTTGTTCCCGCTGAGTGCCTTGGCTGCCGATGCCAAAGGCAGTGTCGAGGTCGTGCACTGGTGGACCTCCGGTGGTGAAAAAGCGGCGGTCGATGTGCTCAAGGCCCAGGTCGAAAAAGATGGCTTCACCTGGAAGGACGGCGCCGTCGCCGGTGGTGGTGGTGCCACCGCCATGACCGTACTCAAGAGCCGCGCCGTGGCCGGCAACCCGCCGGGTGTCGCGCAGATCAAGGGCCCGGACATCCAGGACTGGGCTGCCACCGGCCTGCTCGACGCCGATGTGCTCAAGGATGTGGCCAAGGAAGAAAAGTGGGACTCACTGCTCGACAAGAAGGTCGCGGACACCGTCAAGTACGACGGTGACTATGTCGCCGTGCCGGTGAACATCCACCGCATCAACTGGCTGTGGATCAATCCCGAGGTCTTCAAGAAGGCCGGGATCGACAAGGCGCCAGCCACCCTCGACGAATTCTACGCCGCCGCCGACAAGCTCAAGGCCGCCGGCTTCATCCCGCTCGCCCATGGCGGCCAGCCGTGGCAGGACAGCACCGTGTTCGAAAGCGTGGTGCTGGCGGTGATGGGGGCCGATGGCTACAAGAAGGCCCTGGTCGACCTCGACAGCACGGCCCTGACCGGCCCGCAGATGGTCAAGGCGCTGACCGAACTGAAAAAGGTCGCCACCTACATGGACCCGGATGGCAAAGGCCAGGACTGGAACCTGGAAGCGGCCAAGGTCATCAACGGCAAGGCCGGCATGCAGATCATGGGCGACTGGGCCAAGAGCGAATGGACCCTGGCGAAGAAAACCGCCGGCAAGGACTACCAGTGCGTGCCGTTCCCCGGCACCGAAAAGGCCTTCCTGTACAACATCGACTCGCTGGTGGTGTTCAAGCAGAACGACGCCGGCACGTCTGCCGGCCAGCAGGACATTGCCCGCAAGGTGCTGGGTGAGGACTTCCAGAAGGTCTTCAGCAGCAACAAGGGCTCGATCCCGGTGCGCAACGACATGCTGGCCGACATGGGCAAGTATGGTTTCGACGCCTGCGCGCAGACCTCTGCCAAGGACTTCCTGGCCGATGCCAAAAATGGCGGCCTGCAGCCGAGCATGGCGCACAACATGGCCACCACGCTGGCCGTGCAGGGCGCGTTCTTCGATGTGGTGACCAACTACATCAACGACCCCAAGGCCGACCCGGCCGATGCGGCGAAGAAGCTGGCGGCGGCGATCAAGGCTGCCCAGTAAAGCTGACGCGATTCCGTTGTAGGAGCGGCCTTGTGTCGCGATGGGCTGCGCAGCAGCCCCATAACCTGCGCACTCGATCTTTAAGGTAGGTAATCGACCTTGAGTCCTTTGGGGCTGCTGCGCAGCCCATCGCGACACAAGGCCGCTCCTACAGGGGAGTGCGGCGCCTTTGAGGTGAACCATGACCACAGCAACCGCCCAACTGCGGGCCTCACCCCTGGACGCGCTACAGCGCTGGCTGCCCAAGCTGGTGCTGGCGCCTAGCATGTTCATCATCCTGGTGGGCTTCTACGGCTACATCCTCTGGACCTTCATCCTGTCCTTCACCACCTCTACCTTCCTGCCGACCTACAAATGGGCCGGCCTGGCGCAATACGCCCGGCTGTTCGACAACGACCGCTGGTGGGTGGCAAGCAAGAACCTGCTGCTGTTCGGCGGCCTGTTCATCGCCATCAGCCTGGTCATCGGCGTAGTGCTGGCGGTCTTGCTGGACCAGCGCATCCGTCGCGAAGGTTTCATCCGCACCATCTACCTGTACCCCATGGCGCTGTCGATGATCGTCACCGGTACCGCCTGGAAGTGGCTGCTCAACCCCGGCATGGGCCTGGACAAGCTGCTGCGTGACTGGGGCTGGGAGGGCTTTCGCCTGGACTGGCTGATCGATCCCGACCGGGTGGTGTACTGCCTGGTGATCGCCGCCGTGTGGCAGGCCTCGGGCTTCATCATGGCAATGTTCCTCGCCGGCCTGCGTGGCGTCGACCCGTCGATCATCCGTGCCGCGCAGATCGACGGCGCCAGCCTGCCGCGCATCTACTGGCGCGTGGTACTGCCCAGCCTGCGCCCGGTGTTCTTCAGCTCGCTGATGATCCTCGCGCACATTGCCATCAAGAGCTTCGACCTGGTGGCGGCCATGACTGCCGGCGGCCCAGGCTACTCGTCCGACCTGCCGGCGATGTTCATGTATTCGTTCACCTTCAGCCGCGGCCAGATGGGCATGGGCTCGGCCAGCGCCATCCTGATGCTCGGGGCGATCCTGGCGATCCTCGTGCCTTACCTGTACTCGGAGCTGCGGAGCAAACGCCATGCATAGCCCTCTCGACAAAGCGGTGCTGAGCCCGAGCCGTATCGCCATCCACGCCGTGCTGTTGCTGGCGGTGCTGCTGTACCTGGTACCGTTGGTGGTGATGCTGCTGACCAGCTTCAAGACCCCGGAAGACATCAGCACCGGCAACCTGCTGAGCTGGCCGGCAGTATTTACCGGCATCGGTTGGGTCAAGGCCTGGAGCACGGTCAGCGGTTACTTCTGGAATTCGATCATGATCACCGTCCCAGCGGTGCTGATCTCCACCGCCATCGGCGCGCTGAACGGCTATGTGCTGTCGATGTGGCGCTTCCGCGGTTCGCAGCTGTTCTTCGGCCTGCTGCTGTTCGGCTGCTTCCTGCCGTTCCAGACTGTACTGCTGCCGGCCTCGTTCACCCTCGGCAAGCTCGGCCTGGCCAGCACCACGACCGGTCTGGTGCTGGTACACGTGGTCTACGGCCTGGCCTTCACCACGCTGTTCTTCCGCAACTTCTACGTAAGCATCCCCGATGCGCTGGTCAAGGCCGCGCGTCTGGACGGTGCCGGGTTCTTCACCATCTTCCGCCGCATCATCCTGCCGATGTCCACGCCGATCATCATGGTCTGCCTGATCTGGCAGTTCACCCAGATCTGGAACGACTTCCTGTTTGGCGTGGTGTTCTCCAGCGGCGATTCGCAACCGATTACCGTGGCCCTGAACAACCTGGTCAATACCAGCACCGGGGCCAAGGAATACAACGTCGACATGGCGGCGGCGATGATCGCTGGCCTGCCAACCCTGCTGGTCTACGTGGTGGCAGGCAAATATTTCGTCCGCGGGCTGACTGCTGGCGCGGTAAAGGGGTAAGTCATGGCAACGCTCGAACTTCGCAATGTGAACAAGACCTACGGCAGCGGTTTGCCGGACACCCTCAAGGACATCCAGCTGTCGATCAAGGATGGCGAGTTCCTGATCCTGGTCGGCCCCTCGGGCTGCGGCAAGTCGACATTGATGAACTGCATAGCCGGGCTGGAGCAGATCACCGGCGGCGCGATACTCATCGACCAGCAGGACGTCAGCGGCATGAGCCCCAAGGACCGCGACATCGCCATGGTGTTCCAGTCCTACGCGCTGTACCCGACCATGAGCGTGCGCGAGAACATCGAGTTCGGCCTGAAGATCCGCAAGCTGCCGCAAGCTGCAATCGACGAGGAAGTGGCGCGGGTGGCCAAGCTGTTGCAGATCGAGCACTTGCTGGCGCGCAAGCCGGCGCAGCTGTCCGGTGGCCAGCAACAGCGCGTGGCCATGGGCCGGGCGCTGGCACGGCGGCCAAAGATCTACCTGTTCGATGAACCGCTGTCCAACCTCGATGCCAAGTTGCGCGTCGAGATGCGCACCGAAATGAAACTGATGCACCAGCGCTTGAAGACTACCACCGTGTACGTCACCCATGACCAGATCGAGGCCATGACCCTGGGCGACAAGGTGGCGGTGATGAAGGACGGCATCATCCAGCAGTTCGGCACCCCGCAGCAGATCTACAACGATCCGGCCAACCAGTTCGTCGCCAGCTTCATCGGCTCGCCGCCGATGAATTTCATCCCGGTGCGCCTCACGCAACAGGACGGGCGCCTGCTGGCCGTGCTCGACAGCGGCCAGGCGCGTTGCGAGCTGCCCTTGGGAATGGCCGCGGACGAGATGGATGGCCGCGAGGTCATCCTCGGCATCCGCCCCGAGCAGATTGCCCTGGGCGCAGCCGAGGGCAATGGCCTGCCCGGCATTCGCGCCGAGGTGCAGGTGACCGAGCCCACCGGGCCAGACCTGCTGGTATTCGTCACCCTCAACCAGACCAAGGTCTGCTGCCGCCTGGCGCCGGATGTGGCGTGCCGGGTCGGCGATAACCTGAACCTGCAATTCGACCCAGCCCGGGTGCTGCTGTTCGACGCCGCCAGCGGCGAGCGCCTGCACCTGGCCACCACTGCTGCAACCATGAAAGACAACGTGGCGCACTTCAAGGGCCGATAACTCGTCTACACCATCAAATAAGAAAAAGAGGACGCAAAGGGATGGAACAGCGCAAACGCATCAGGACATTGGGCTCGCTGGCCTTGCTCGCGCCACTGGCGATGGCTGTTGGCAGCAGCGTTCAGGCTGCCGAAGCTTTCTCCAGCGAATCGAAGTGGATGACCGGCGATTGGGGCGGCACCCGCACCGAGTTGCTGGAAAAGGGCTATGACTTCACCCTCGATTACGTCGGCGAGGTTGCCGGTAACCTGCACGGTGGATACAACGACGACAAGACCGCGCGCTATAGCGACCAGTTCGCCCTGGGCGCGCACCTGGACCTGCAGAAAATCTTCGGCTGGCATGACGCCGAGTTCAAGCTGGCGATCACTGAGCGCAGCGGCCGCAACCTGTCCAACGACCGCATCAGCGATCCGCGCGCCGGGCAGTTCAGCTCGGTGCAGGAGGTGTGGGGCCGCGGCCAGACCTGGCGCCTGACCCAGATGTGGGTCAAGCAGAAGTACTTCGACGGTGCGCTGGACGTGAAATTCGGCCGCTTCGGCGAGGGCGAGGACTTCAACAGTTTCCCCTGCGACTTCCAGAACCTGGCCTTTTGCGGCTCGCAGGTGGGCAACTGGGTTGGCGGCATCTGGTACAACTGGCCGGTCAGCCAGTGGGCGCTGCGGGTGAAATACAACATCACTCCGGAATTCTTCGTTCAGGTCGGTGCCTTCGAGCAGAACCCTTCCAACCTGGAGACCGGCAACGGCTTCAAGCTCAGTGGCAGCGGCACCAAAGGCGCGATCCTGCCGGTGGAAGCGGTGTGGTCACCCAAGGTCAATGGCCTGCCGGGCGAGTACCGCCTAGGTTATTACTACAGCACGGCCAAGGCCGACGATGTGTTCGATGACGTCAACGGCAACCCGCAGGCGCTGACGGGCGAGGCCTTCAAGTCGCACTCCAGCAAGCATGGCTGGTGGGTGGTGGCACAGCAGCAGGTGACTGCCCATGGCGGCGACGTCAACCGTGGCCTGAGCCTGTTCGCCAACTTCACCGTGCACGACAAGGCCACCAACGTCGTCGACAACTATCAGCAACTGGGCTTGGTCTACAAAGGCGCATTCGACGCCCGGCCCAAGGACGATATCGGCTTTGGCGTGGCGCGCATTCATGTGAATGACGATGTGAAGAAACGCGCCGAACTGCTCAACGCCCAGAGCGGCATCAGCGATTACGACAACCCAGGCTTCGTGCCGCTGCAGCGTACCGAGTACAACGCCGAGCTCTACTACGGCTTCCACGTCACCAACTGGCTGACCGTGCGGCCCAACCTGCAGTACATCAAGAGCCCCGGCGGCGTGGATGAGGTGGACAACGCGCTGGTCGCAGGGTTGAAGATTCAGTCGTCATTCTGAGAGCAATTGTTGTAAATTTACGCCAATCCACTTCGGTACCCGGCAACCACTGGTCTTCAGTGGTTGTCGGGGATAGGCCGAGACAGCGCTATCTCAAACAACAAGAGCTCTGAACCATGCCCGAACATCCGCTCCATCGCTTCTTCATCTCGCAGCGGCCCCGGCCGACATTCGAGTGGGAGCGTTACCAGCAGCGCGATGTGCTGATCATCGACCATCCCCGTTGCCAGGCGGTGTTCAGCCGCCAGGGTGCGCAACTGCTGCATTTTCAACCAGCGGGTGAACGGCCCTGGCTGTGGTGCGCCGAGCAGTGGCCGCAGGTGGGGGCGATCCGCGGTGGCGTGCCGGTGTGCTGGCCATGGTATGGCCGCCACCCCAGTGAGGACTTGTGGCCCGCCCATGGCTGGGCGCGCCTGCTCGACTGGAAGCTGGTGGACAGTCGCGAGGACGAGGAGGGCGTAACCCTGAAATGGCGGCTGGACCTGTGCGACTGGCAGGTTGACCTGCATGCCCGGCTGGGTAGCCGCATGGAGCTGAGCCTGAGCACCGAGCACCAGGACAGCGAACCCTGCCAGCTGAGCCATGCCCTGCTGGCCTACTGGCGCATCAGTGACGTATCAGAGATAGCGCTGTCCGGGCTGGAGGATATCGAAGGCTACGACCGCCTGAACCGCCAGGCCTGCCGTGAAGATGGCGCGCTGAAGCTCAAGGGCGGTTGCCAGAAGGTCTACCCCGGCACGCCGCGGGTGCAATTGCAGGACCCGGCCTGGCAGCGCGAGCTGTGCATCGATACCGGTGACAGCGACGACACGGTGGTGTGGCACCCGGGCAACCGCCCGCTGATGGGCGTGACCGGGCGTGAATGCCAGCGCTTCGTCTGTGTCGAGGCCGCCAGCGGCAGTGGCGAGGGCCTGAGCCTGGCGCCGGGGCAGCGTGCCCACCTGCGCCTGCAGGCGCACCGGCTCAGTTGAGCTCGTCGTCCTCGATCGGGTAGCGGCTGGCGTTGAGGCTTTCCTTGATCTTGCGCAGGTGCGGCTGGAAGTCCACGCCGCGACGCAGGGTCATGCCGGTGGCCAGCACATCGAGCACGGTCAGCTGGATGATCCGCGAGGTCATCGGCATGTAGATGTCGGTGTCTTCCGGCAGCGGAATGTGCAGGCTCAGGCTGCAGGCATTGGCCAGTGGCGAACCGGCAGCGGTCAGGCCCAGTACCGAGGCGCCGTTTTCCCGGGCCAGGCGGGCCACCTCGACCAGTTCGCGGGTGCGCCCGGTGTAGGAGATGATGACGAACAGGTCGCCGGTGTGCGCCACCGAGGCCAGCATGCGCTGCATCAGCACGTCGGCGTGGGCCGATACTGCCAGGTTGAAGCGGAAGAACTTGTGCTGGGCGTCCAGCGCCACCGGGGCCGAGGCGCCCAGGCCGAAGAAGTGGATCTGCCGGGCCTGGATCATCATGTCCACGGCACGGCTGACCTGTTGCGGGTCGAGCTGCTGGCAGGCGCTGTCGAGCGAGGCGATGGCACTGGCGAAGATCTTCTGGGTGTAGGCTGCCGGGTCATCGTCAGCCTCCACCGCGCGGCTGACGTAGGCGGCGCCGCTGGCCAGGCTCTGCGCAAGCTGCAGCTTGAGCTCGGGGTAGCCGCTGACGCCGAACGAGCGGCAGAAGCGGTTGACGGTCGGTTCGCTGACCTTGGCCGCCTGGGCCAGCGCAGCGATGCTGAAACGGGTGGCTTGTTGCGGATTGAGCAGGATGACTTCGGCGACTTTGCGTTCGGCCTTATTCAGCTCGTCGAGGCGGCCCTGGATCTGTTCCAGGAGGTTTCGCACGCGGTCCATGGGTGTGTCCTTGGGTCGGGAAGACAGCCGGCTGTTGGAGCAGCAGGCTTTTTGCACGGTCGTCTATCGTACTGTCGGCGCGGTTGACGTACCACTTGTCTGTAACACTTGTGTGTAATGTTGTGGTTTTTACTACATTATCCCTTGAAAACCGTATGTGAAAGCGGTATTCCTAGACCAACTTTAGGAAAGAACCAACATCATGGCTGCGATCAGTGTCGAACCTTGCACCTTTGCCCTGTTTGGCGCCTTAGGCGACCTGGCATTGCGCAAGCTGTTTCCTGCCCTCTATCAGCTCGACCGGGCCAACCTGCTGCACCCGGAAACCCGCCTGCTGGCGCTGGCCCGCGAGGCCGGTAGCGCGCAGGGCCACCTGGACAGCATCGAGGCGCACCTGCGCCGGCATGTGCCCGAGGCCGATATCGAGCCCGCCGCACTGGGCCGTTTCCTCGCCAGGCTGAGCTACCAGCACCTGGATTTCCTCCAGCCCGAGGGCTATCAGGCCCTGGCCGAGCAGTTGCCGGACGAGCTGCCGCTGATTGCCTACTTCGCCACCGCTGCGGCGGTGTACGGGGCCATCTGCGAAAACCTCGACAAGGCCGGGCTGGCCGCACGCACCCGAGTGGTGCTGGAGAAGCCCATTGGCCACGACCTGGAGTCGTCGCGCCGGGTCAATGATGCTGTGGCTCGGTTCTTCCCAGAGAGCCGGGTCTACCGCATCGACCACTACCTGGGCAAGGAAACAGTGCAGAACCTGATCGCCCTGCGTTTCGCCAACAGCCTGTTCGAAACCCAGTGGAACCAGAATTCCATCTCCCATGTGGAGATCACCGTCGCCGAGAAGGTCGGTATCGAAGGCCGCTGGGGCTACTTCGACAAGGCCGGCCAGCTGCGCGACATGATCCAGAACCACCTGCTGCAGCTGCTGTGCCTGATCGCCATGGACCCGCCCAGCGAACTGTCGGCCGACGCCATCCGTGACGAGAAGGTCAAGGTACTCAAGGCCCTGGCACCGATCACTGGCGAAGGGCTGAGCACCCGTGTGGTGCGCGGCCAGTACATCGCCGGCTACAGCGATGGCAAGCCTGTGCCCGGTTACCTGGAAGAAGACAACGCCAACGCCCAGAGCGACACCGAAACCTTCGTCGCCCTGCGTGCCGACATCCGCAACTGGCGCTGGTCGGGGGTGCCGTTCTACCTGCGAACCGGCAAGCGCATGCCGCAGAAACTGTCGCAGATCGTCATCCACTTCAAGGAAACGCCGCACTACATCTTCGCTCCGGAACAGCGTTTGCAGATCGGTAACAAGCTGATCATTCGCCTGCAACCGGACGAAGGCATTTCTTTACGGGTGATGACCAAGGAGCAGGGCCTGGATAAAGGCATGCAACTGCGCAGCGGCCCGTTGCAGCTGAATTTCTCCGATACCTGGCGCAGTGCAAGGATCCCGGATGCCTACGAGCGGCTGTTGCTCGAAGTGATGCGCGGTAACCAGAACCTGTTCGTGCGCAAGGATGAAATCGAGTATGCCTGGAAGTGGTGCGACCAGCTGATTGCTGGCTGGCGTAACGCAGGCGATGCGCCCAAGCCGTACGCCGCAGGCTCCTGGGGGCCGATGAGCTCGATTGCACTGATCACACGCGATGGGAGGGCGTGGTATGGGGATATCTGAACTGAAACTGCCAGCGACTGTGACGGTACATGAGCTGGCGGATGCCAAGGCTCTGGCCGCAGCCCAGGCCCATGACGTGGCCGAGCGCCTGCGCGCAGCCATTGCCGCCAAGGGCCAGGCCTGCGTGGTGCTATCCGGCGGCCGTAGCCCGGTGCCGTTTCTCGAGAAGCTGGCCAGCGAAAACCTCGACTGGGCCAAGGTAACCGTCAGCCTGGCCGATGAGCGCTGGGTGCCGGTGGAGCATGCCGACAGCAACGCCGGCCTGCTGGCGCGCCACCTGTTCAAGGGCGCGGCGGCCAAGGCCCGCTTCGTTGGTCTTTACCAGCAGGCGGAGAACCTTGATGCCGCTGCAGGCAAGGCCGATCAGGCCTTGGCCGAGCTGCCGCCAATTGACGTACTGGTGCTGGGCATGGGGGATGATGGCCATACAGCTTCGCTGTTCCCCGCCAGCCCCAACCTGGAAGCAGGCCTCGACCTGGCCAACCCACGCCGCTGCCTGCCCTTGCTGGCACCGAGCGTGCCGCGCCAGCGCCTGTCGATGACCCGCTCGCTGCTGGCCAGCTCCGCCTTTACCGCGCTGTCCGTACAAGGGCAGGGCAAACTCGCTACCCTGCGCGCCGCGCTGGCTGGCACCGACCTTTCCGAAATGCCGATACGCGCTTTTCTTCACGCCCCCCTGGACATCTACTGGTGCCCATGAGCCAAGGATCCACAGTCATGACCACCCTCGAACGCCCACAGCCCAAGCTCTCGATGGCCGACAAAGCCGCACGGATCGACGCCATTTGCGAAAAGGCGCGCATCCTGCCGGTGATCACCATCGCCCGTGAGGAAGACATCCTGCCGCTGGCTGACGCCTTGGCTGCCGGCGGTATCCGTACCCTGGAAGTGACCTTGCGCTCGCAATATGGCCTGAAGGCCATCCAGGTGTTGCGCGAGCAGCGCCCGGAGCTTTGTGTCGGTGCCGGCACCGTGCTCGATCGTGGCATGTTCGCCGCGGTTGAAGCTGCGGGCGCGCAATTCATCGTTACGCCAGGTATTACCCAAGACATTCTCGAAGCGGGTGTGGACAGCGAGATCCCGCTGCTGCCAGGCATCAGCACGCCGTCCGAAATCATGATGGGCTACGCCCTGGGCTACCGCCGCTTCAAGCTGTTCCCGGCGGAGATCAGCGGCGGGGTAGCGGCGATCAAGGCCTTTGGCGGCCCGTTCGGCGATATTCGTTTCTGTCCTACGGGCGGGGTGAACCCGGCCAACGTGCGCAACTACATGGCGTTGCCCAATGTGATGTGTGTGGGTGGTACCTGGATGCTCGACAGCAGCTGGATCAAGAACGGCGACTGGGCGCGGATCGAAGCGTGCAGCGCGGAGGCGATGGCGCTGCTAGACGCCAACTGAATTTGTTGTGTGCTTTACGGCTTGTGGGGCGCTTGGTCGGCGCCCCTTTTTTTGCCTGGAGATCTTGCAGCGCCTGTACCGGCCCTTTCGCGGGTGAACCCGCTCCCACAGGTACTGTACAGATGCTAAGTGCAGCGCGATCCCTGTGGGAGCGGGTTCACCCGCGAAGAGGCCGGCACAGGCCAACAAAAAAGCCCGCATCAAACGATGCGGGCTTTTGCATTCATCACGCTACAGTTCAGGCCGCCTTGGCTTCCTGCTGGCTCAACGAGCGGTTCAGCGCGCTGAACAATGCCTTGAAGCTGGCCGTGGTGATGTTTTCGTCGATACCCACACCATGCACCGGGCGGCCACCGGCCACGCGCAGTTCGATATAGGCCGCGGCCTTGGCATTGGTGCCGGCGCCAATGGCATGCTCGTTGTAGTCCATGATCTCCACGGCAATCGGCAGGCCGGCCACCAGTGCTTCCAGTGCGCCGTTGCCCTTGCCGCGCCAGTGCAGGGTGGTTTCGCCTTCACCGGCGACTTCCACTTCCACGGCGCTGTGGCCGTTCTCTTCCTGCAGACGGTGGCTGACCAGCGCATACGGGGAGTTGGCCTGCAGGTATTCCTTGTGCAGCAGGCTGTAGATCTGCTGGGCGGTCATTTCCAGGCCCAGGCGGTCGGTTTCACCCTGTACTACCTGGCTGAATTCGATCTGCATGCGGCGCGGCAGGCTGATGCCGTATTCCTGCTCGAGCAGGTAGGTGATGCCGCCTTTGCCCGACTGGCTGTTGACGCGGATTACCGCCTCGTAGCTGCGACCGATGTCGGCCGGGTCGATCGGCAAGTAAGGTACTTCCCACAGTTCGCCTTCCTGCTGCTTGGCGAAGCCCTTGCGGATGGCGTCCTGGTGCGAGCCGGAGAACGCGGTGTGGACCAGGTCGCCCACGTACGGGTGGCGTGGGTGTACCGGCAGCTGGTTGCATTCTTCGACCACCTTGCGCACGCCGTCGATGTCGGAGAAGTCCAGCAGCGGGTCGATGCCCTGGGTGTAGAGGTTCAGCGCCAGGGTCACCAGGTCGACGTTACCGGTACGCTCGCCGTTGCCGAACAGGCAGCCTTCGGCACGATCGGCGCCGGCCATCAGGCCCAGCTCGGTGGCGGCAATGCCAGTGCCGCGGTCGTTGTGGCAGTGCAGGCTGATGATCACGCTGTCGCGACGGCTGACATTACGGCAGAACCACTCGATCTGGTCGGCGTAGATGTTCGGGGTGGACACTTCCACGGTGGCCGGCAGGTTGAGGATGATCTTGTGCTCGGGGGTCGGGTTCCACACCTCGATGACCGCGTCGCAGACTTCCTTGGCGAACTCCATCTCGGTGGCGCTGAAGGTTTCCGGCGAGTACTGGAAGGTCCACTGGGTTTCCGGTTGCTGGGCGGCGTACTTGACGAACAGCTTGGCCGCGTTCACCGCGATGTCCTTCACGCCTTGCTTGTCCTGGTTGAAGACAATACGGCGGAACGACGGGCTGGTGGCGTTGTACAGATGGACGATGGCCTTCTTCGCCCCGCGCAGCGATTCGAAGGTACGGGCGATGAGGTCTTCACGGGCCTGGGTCAGCACCTGGATGGTGGTGTCGTCCGGGATGTGGCCGTCTTCGATCAGCATGCGCACGAAGTCGAAATCGGTCTGCGAGGCGGATGGGAATGAGGCTTCGATTTCCTTCACGCCAACCTGCACCAGGGTCTTCCAGAAGCGCAGTTTCTTCTCCGAATCCATCGGCTCGATCAGCGACTGGTTGCCATCACGCAGGTCGGAGCTGCACCAGATTGGCGCGGCGGTGATGGTCTTCGACGGCCAGGTACGGTCAGGCAGGTCGATGGTCGGGAAAGCGCGGTATTTCTTCGAAGGGTCTTTGAGCATGGTCATGGAAGCAATCCTTTTGTGTGCGGCCGAGATCGGGCCTGCCGAGCGATAACGAGATAAAAGGCGAGGCGACGCGATTCAGCCTGGTAGTCGGGCGCTGACCAGGCAGAGGCTGCGATGTTGTCGGAGCAGGATGAGGGTGCTGAAGGTTTTCATGCCTTCAACCCTAACCAGTGGGGTGGGTGATGGCAAGCGTTCAGGAAAAATTGAGAGGAATGCTTAAAAAAAGCTGAAAGGCGAGATTTTATGGCATGAAAGCAAGGCTGGCTTATTGATTGTTGCGCAGTATTTTTCGATGGCGCAACACAGTTGAACTGATGTCGACTGTGCTGGCCCTTTCGCGGGTGAACCCGCTCCCACAGGTGCAGCGCCATCCCTGTGGGAGCGGGTTTACCCGCGAAGAGGCCGGCACAGGCAGTACCGCTCTCAGGGCTGGAACGCACCAATGAAAATCGCCGGATCCACCCGCGCATCGTTCAGGCTGACGTTCCAGTGCATATGTGGCCCGGTAGCCCGCCCGGTCGAGCCCACGCGCCCCACCACCTCGCCCCGGCGCAGCTGCTGCCCCACCTGCACATCGATCTTCGACATATGGCAGAACATGCTGATAAAGCCCTGCCCGTGGTCGACGAACACCGTACGGCCATTGAAGAAGTAATCGCCCACCAGGATCACCTTGCCATTGGCCGGGGTCTTGATCGGCGTGCCGGCCGGTACCGCGAAGTCCAGCCCGGCATGCGGGTTGCGTTCTTCGCCATTGAAGAAACGGCGCACGCCGAACTTGCTCGACAGCGGGCCACTGACTGGCTTGTCGAGAATCAGGTTGCTGGGCAGGGTCGGGCTGAAGCTGCGGTATGCCTTGATCTGCTCGGCCAGCTCACGATCGATGCGCTTGAGGTCGGCCGGGTTCGGGTTGACCTGGCGGGTGTTCTTCAGGGTGATGCGCTGCTCGGGGTATTTCTTGCTACCGACCGTGAAGGGCAGGGTACGGCCGCCCTGGCTCAGCATCGCGGTGCCGGGCTTCTGGGTCAGCGGGATGCCGACGATGGCCAGCCAGTTGTCCTGCTCCTTCACCACCAGCACCGGTTTGCCGTCGAAGCGGGCGCTGGGCGCGCTGGCGGCGGGGCCGAGGTCGACCACCGCCACGCCGCCGGGTACCGGCTTGTTCAGTGTGCGGGTGATGTAGCTGGCCTGGGCGCCGCCGGCCAGCAGCAGGAGGGAAAGGGCAAGCAGGGGCGCGAGCAGGCGGGGCATGTGTCAGTCCAGAAGTGAGAAGGTGACCGGGGTCAGGTGGTTGTCTTCGACCCGCACCAACAGCTCGCCTTCGTTCAGGCGGGCGGTCAGGCGCTGGCCATTGCGGGTCTGTTCGGCGCTGCGGATGGCCTGGCCCTGTTCGTCCAGCAGGATGCTGTAGCCGCGGGCGAGGGTGGCCAGCGGGCTGACCACCTGAAGCGTCTGCAACTGGGCCTGGAAGCGCTGGCGGCGGTCCTTGAGCACCTCGCGCATGGCCCGTGGCAGGCGCTCGGCCAGGCTGTCCAGGCGTTGGCCCAGCATTTTCAGGGTTCGCCCCGGGTGCTGCGCGGCGAGGCGGGTGTCCAGGCGTGCCAGGCGCTCGTGGCGCTGGTTGAGGTTGAGCATGAACGCGCGGCGCAAGCGCATGTCCAGGTCGTCCAGGCGTTGGGCCTGCTGGCGCAGGCGCTCGCCCGGGTGACGCAGGCGCCGGGTCAGTGACTCCAGGCGCAGGCGGTCGTGGGTCAGGCGGTTCTGCATGCGCAGCAGCAGGCGCCGTTGCAGGCCATCCAGGCGTTGCTGCAGGCCACTGTTGTCGGGGGCCAGCAGCTCGGCGGCAGCAGACGGTGTAGGCGCGCGCACGTCGGCGACAAAGTCGCTGATCGAGACATCGGTCTCATGGCCCACGGCGCTGACAATCGGCGTGACACAGGCGGCCACGGCTCGCGCCACTGCTTCTTCGTTGAAGCACCACAAGTCTTCAAGCGAGCCGCCCCCCCGGGCCAGGATCAGCGCATCGAACCCCAGGCTATCGGCCAGGCGGATCGCGCGCACGATCTGTGCAATGGCTTCGCGGCCCTGCACTGCGGTGGGGATCAGGTTCAGTTCCACTTGCGGGGCGCGGCGACCGAACACACTGATGATGTCGCGGATCACTGCGCCGGTGGGCGACGTAATGATGCCGATGCGCTGCGGGTGGGCCGGCAGCGGCTGCTTGCGTTCGGCGCTGAACAGCCCCTCGGCACCGAGCTTCTCTTTCAATGCCTCGAAGGCCAGGCGCAAGGCGCCATCACCGGCCGGCTCGACGGTGTCGAGAATCAGCTGGTAATCGCCACGCCCTTCGAACAGCGAAACCTTGCCGCGTACCCGCACCGCCAGACCGTCGCGCAGGGCCTGGCGCACCCGCGTGGCGTTCTGCCGGAACAGCGCGCAGCGCACCTGTGCGCCGCTGTCCTTGAGGGTGAAGTACATGTGGCCGGACGCCGGGCGGGCGAGGTTGGAAATCTCGCCTTCCACCCACACGCTGCGGAACACGTCTTCCAGCAGCACGCGGGCGCGGCCGTTGAGTTGGCTGACGGTAAGGACCTCGCGGTCCAGGCCGAGTCGTTCGAAAGGGTCTCTGATCATGGCGGGCATCATAAAGGACATCGGCCCCGGTTGTCTGTCCCGGCCCTATCGCCGGCAAGCCGGCTCCCACAGGTATCGCGCTGGCTTGGGCCTCATGCTGTCCCTGTGGGTGCCGGCCCAGCCCTTTGGGCTGCGCTGTCGCGTAGATAACTGAAAGTGCAAGCAGTCCGCATACCCTGTGGGAGCGGCTTTAGCCGCGAAGAATCCAACGCGGTGCATGGCACCGGCCGCGCCGGTGTTCGCGGCTAAAGCCGCTCCCACAGGGCCCCTGCTAATTCAATGAGTTACGTGCAGTTGTATGGGGGCCGGCCCTTCAGGCCTGCATCGCCGTCACGAACTGGCGAACCATCGAGCCTGCGTCACGCCTGCAAGCCATCGCCACAGTACTCTCACACCCCCCCTCCAGCGCCACGAAGCTGACCGACGCCGGCGCAATCTCACGCATGCATTCCGGCAACAACGCCACCCCAAACCCCGCCTGAATCAACTGCAACTGGGTGGTCTTGCGCGACAGCACCTGCGCTGCTCGCGGGAAAAAGCCTGCCTCCATGCACATCGAGGCCGACAGGTAGCTCAGCCCGCCACGGTCCCGGTGCGGAATGGAAATGAAGCGCTCTTCCCGCAGTTGTTCCAGTTTCACCTGTGGCGCGCGGGCCAAGGGATGCGCGGCGGCGACCGCCAGCAGCAGGGGTTCGCTGAACAGTTCATGCAGCACCACCCCTTCATGCTGGCGCAGCACCGGCAAGCGCAGCAGGCCGATATCCAACCGCCCGGCAGCGATATCCTCCAACTGCGCCTCCGACGACTGCTGGGCAATTTCCAGCGAAACCCCTGGGTTGTCGCGCAAGTAACCACCCAGGCGAGCCAGCAGCGGGCCGGTCAGCGGCACTGTACTGGAGTGGTTCAGGCGCAGACTGCCCTGCAACCCTTCGCCAATATCGCGGGTAACCCTCTCGGCCTGCGCTAGGTCGGCCAGCAAGCGCCGCGCCCGTTCCAAAAAGGCCTGGCCAGCCAATGTCAGGCGCGGCAGGCGCGCGGTGCGTTCGAACAGCGGCGTGCCCAGTTGCTGCTCCAGTTCCTTGATCTGCCGGCTCAGCGCCGACTGGGCGATGTACAGCCGCTCGGCGGCAGCGCTGAAGCTGCCGCATTCGGCGATTTCCACGAAGTAACGCAGTTGGCGGATCGACGTCATGTCATGCCTTTTCGAGATGAGTGTGGCGACAAAGGCATATTAGTCGGCATGGCTCATGGCTGGCTAACCTTTGCCTGTCTTCCCAGGAACTGCTGCCATGCTCGCCCAACTGTCGTTTTCCGGCCTCGACTGGCTGCCTATCCTGCTTGGTGTCGGCGCTGCCTACATCGTCTTCGGCATCGCCGGTTTCGGCACCGCGCTGGTGGCCGGCCCAGTGCTGATCCACTTCATGCCGCTGTCGCGGATCATTCCGCTGCTGGTGCTGCTGGACTTCGTCGCCGCCTTCGGCAACCTGCTGCCCTCGCGCCGCGATGTCGTGCGCGGCGAACTGCTGCGGCTGCTGCCGTTCATGGCCATTGGCTGCGCGCTGGGTGTGGTATTCCTGCTACAGCTGAAGTCAGACCTGTTGCTGCTGCTGATGGGGCTGTTCGTCACGGCGTATGCCCTGTACGGGCTGGCGGTGAAGGTACGGCCGGCCAGTCTGTCGGGTTTCTGGGCAATGCCGATGGGCACGGCAGGCGGGCTGTTCGGCGCCTTGTTCGGCAGCGGCGGCTTCCTTTATGCGCTGTACCTGAGCGCGCGGCTGGAGGTGAAGGAACAGGTGCGCGCTACCCAGAGCGCGCTGATCAGTTGCAGTACGGTGGTGCGGCTGACGCTGTTCCTTATCGCAGGCGTCTATGCCGACCAGAGCCTGCTGTTGCTCGCCGCCTGCCTGTTGCCGGTCATGCTCGTCGGCCTCTGGGCAGGGCGCAGGCTTACCCATCGGCTGTCTCGCGAAGCCTTCGTGCGCCTGGTCACCTGGCTGGTGCTGGCCAGCGGCCTGGCGCTGATCGGTCGCTACCTGAGCGCCTGAGCAGGCGGTAGAATTGCGCTATTACCGCAGTTTTTCAGGCTTGCCCCGTTCATGAACACCCAGAGCATCATCGTTCCCAAGCTTTCTACCGTCCCGGTGCACGAAGCCCGTGCCCGCGCCATCCTGCGCTGGCTGGTGCGCGAGAAAGTCGTCGAGGAACAGCTGACCACCTGTGGCCGCACCGGCAATCGCATGGGCCATGCCCTGGCCGAAGGTGCCCGCAAAGTGGCCCTGCATCCGGAGAAACTGCCCTTCGGCGAACAGGTCAACGGCCTGGAGGTGATGCTCAAGCGCTGCATCTATACCCCTACCGAAGGTTTCCTCGAAGAGGCCGGTTGCCCCGAGTGCCGGCGCGAGGTGGGTGAGCCGCTGTTCGAAAGCCTGGAAGAATGGATGCCGGCAGTCAGCGACAACTTCACCTGCCCGTTGTGCGGCTTCGAAGATGACATCAATGGCTTCATTTACCTGCAGCCATGTGCCTTTTCCAACCTGGGGTTCATCTTCAACAACTGGGGCGAGGCCGGGTTCACCCAGGCCTTTCTCGACAGCTTCGCCGACTGGCTCGACCAGCCGGTGGCCGTGGTACAGGTAAAACTGCCACAAGGCTGACCGAAGGCCCTTATTTTGCATTGAGCGGCGCGCCGTGCATGAGTATAATGGCGCGCTTCCATTTTTCCCGCCCGGGAGCCCCCGCGATGCTGCGTATCAGCCAAGAAGCCCTGACCTTCGACGATATCCTCCTTGTACCTGGCTATTCCGAGGTACTGCCTAATGAAGTCAGTCTCAAGACCCGTTTGACCCGTGGCATCGAGCTGAACATTCCGCTGGTATCCGCTGCCATGGATACCGTGACCGAAGCGCGCCTGGCCATTGCCATGGCCCAGGAAGGCGGCATCGGCATCATCCACAAGAACATGACCATCGAACAGCAGGCCAGCGAAGTCCGCAAGGTCAAGAAGTTCGAGGCTGGCGTGGTCAAGGACCCGATCACCATCGACGCCGACGCCACCGTGCGCGACCTGTTCGACCTGACCCGCCTGAACAACATCTCCGGCGTTCCGGTGCTGGCGAACGGCGACCTGGTCGGTATCGTCACCTCCCGTGACGTGCGCTTCGAAAGCCGCCTGGACGCCAAGGTCCGCGACGTGATGACCCCGAAAGAGCGTCTGGTCACCGTCCGCGAAGGCGCCGACAAGAACGAAGTCCGCGAGCTGCTGCACAAGCACCGCCTGGAAAAAGTCCTGATCGTTGACGACAAGTTCAACCTCAAGGGCATGATGACCGTCAAGGACATCGAAAAGGCCAAGGCCTACCCGCTGGCCAGCAAGGACGACCAGGGTCGCCTGCGCGTCGGCGCCGCGGTCGGCACCGGCAAGGACACCGGCGAGCGTGTTGCCGCCCTGGTGGCTGCTGGCGTTGACGTGGTTGTGGTCGATACCGCCCACGGTCACTCCAAAGGTGTGATCGATCGCGTTCGCTGGGTCAAGGAAACCTACCCGCAAGTGCAGGTGATCGGCGGCAACATCGCCACCGGCGCTGCCGCCAAGGCTCTGGCCGAAGCTGGCGCTGACGCGGTCAAGGTCGGTATCGGCCCAGGCTCGATCTGCACCACCCGTATCGTTGCCGGCGTAGGCGTGCCGCAAATCAGCGCCATCGCCAACGTTGCCGCTGCACTGGAAGGCACTGGCGTGCCACTGATCGCCGACGGCGGCATCCGCTTCTCGGGTGACCTGTCCAAGGCCATCGTTGCCGGTGCTTCCTGCGTGATGATGGGTTCGATGTTCGCCGGTACCGAAGAGGCTCCGGGTGAAGTCGAACTGTTCCAGGGCCGTTCCTACAAGGCCTACCGCGGCATGGGCTCGCTGGGTGCCATGGCACAGGCGCAAGGCTCGTCCGACCGCTACTTCCAGGACTCCTCGGCCGGCGCCGAGAAGCTGGTACCGGAAGGCATCGAAGGCCGTGTTCCCTACAAGGGCGCCCTGGCCGCGATCATCCACCAGCTGATGGGCGGCCTGCGTTCGTCCATGGGCTACACCGGCAGCGCAACCATCGAAGAGATGCGCACCAAGCCGGAGTTCGTGCGCATCACCGGTGCCGGCATGGCCGAGTCCCACGTGCATGACGTGCAGATCACCAAAGAAGCCCCTAACTACCGCGTAGGCTGAGGCTTCCAGCTACAACAGAAAGCGGGGCTGTCATGACAGCCCCGCGTCGTTTCCGATTTCCACTGACGAGATTGAGTCATGGCCCTCGACATTCACGCTCACCGCATCCTGATCCTCGATTTCGGTTCCCAGTACACCCAGCTGATCGCCCGCCGCGTGCGCGAAATCGGCGTGTACTGCGAGCTGCATCCGTTCGACATGGACGATGAAGCGATCCGCGAATTCAACCCGCGCGGCATCATCCTCGCCGGCGGCCCCGAGTCGGTCCACGAAGCCAACAGCCCGCGCGCCCCGCAGGCGGTGTTCGACCTGAACGTACCAGTGTTGGGCATCTGCTACGGCATGCAGACCATGGCCGAGCAGATGGGCGGCAAGGTCGAAGGTTCCGACCTGCGTGAATTCGGTTATGCCCGCGTGGACGTGGTTGGCAAGAGCCGCCTGCTCGACGGCATCGAAGACCACATCGACGCCGACGGCTTGCTGGGCCTGGACGTGTGGATGAGCCACGGCGACAAGGTCACCCAGATGCCGGGCAACTTCCACGTGCTGGCCAGCACCCCGAGCTGCCCGATCGCTGGCATGTTCGACGACGCGCGCGGTTACTACGGCGTGCAGTTCCACCCGGAAGTGACCCACACCAAGCAGGGCGGTCGCATCCTGTCCCGCTTCGTGCAGGACATCTGCGGCTGTGAAGCCCTGTGGACTCCGTCCAACATCGTCGAAGACGCCATTGCCCAGGTGCGTGAGCAGGTCGGTTCGGCCAACGTCCTGCTGGGCCTGTCCGGCGGCGTCGACAGCTCCGTCGTTGCCGCACTGCTGCACCGCGCCATCGGCGACCAGCTGACCTGCGTATTCGTGGACAACGGCCTGCTGCGCCTGCACGAAGGTGACCAGGTGATGGCCATGTTCAAGGAGAACATGGGCGTCAAGGTCATCCGCGCCGACGCTGAAAAGCAGTTCCTCGACAACCTGGCCGGCGAAGCCGACCCGGAGAAGAAGCGCAAGATCATCGGCCGCACCTTCATCGACGTGTTCGATGCCGAAGCCAGCAAGCTGGAAAACATCCAGTTCCTCGCCCAAGGCACCATCTACCCGGACGTGATCGAGTCGGCGGGTGCCAAGAGCGGCAAGGCCCACGTGATCAAGTCGCACCACAACGTCGGTGGCCTGCCGGAGGAAATGAACCTCAAGCTGGTCGAGCCGCTGCGTGAACTGTTCAAGGACGAAGTGCGCAAGATCGGCCTGGAGCTGGGCCTGCCGTACGACATGGTCTACCGCCACCCGTTCCCGGGCCCGGGCCTGGGCGTGCGTATCCTTGGTGAAGTGAAGAAGGAATACGCCGACATCCTGCGTCGCGCCGACCACATCTTCATCGAAGAGCTGCGCAAGGCCGACTGGTACCACAAGACCAGCCAGGCATTCGTGGTGTTCCAGCCGGTCAAGTCGGTCGGCGTTGTCGGCGACGGCCGTCGCTACGCCTGGGTCGTGGCCCTGCGCGCCGTCGAGACCGTGGACTTCATGACCGCGCGTTGGGCGCACCTGCCGTACGAGCTGCTGGAAACCGTCAGCGGCCGTATCATCAACGAAATCGATGGTATCTCGCGCGTTACCTACGACGTGTCGAGCAAGCCGCCAGCGACTATCGAGTGGGAATGATCGGGTAGCCAGCTCAGGCTGGTGCCCGTAGGCACGGATACACCAGAAAGCCCGCATAATTGCGGGCTTTCTGGTTCTTGCTCATTCAGATTTGCTTATTCTTTTGGCTTTTTGGCAAATAGCGCTTTCTGGTAGACATTATAGGAAAGCAACCTGCTCTTCACCGCGACGAACTCATCGCCCTCCACGCGCTGCGGGTGCTTTTCCTGCGGGTCATTCTCGATATTGTATTTGGTCAGGGTGTCCGAACTGAATTCGTATATGTATTTGTAAGGGTGCTCCACCAAGGCTGACGCCAGTTGGTCAAAGAACGTGGACATGAAAAATGTGCGTTTGCCATGTTCCCTCAACAAGCTGATGCCTTGGACAGACAGGGGCGACTCGATCACGCCAAAAAAGTCGGCGACCGTGGGCGCAACATCGATCTGGTGACTGGTCGTTGTGGCGGGTTTGGGCAGTGACTTTTCCTTGGCCCAGAAAATCAGGGGTACGGTCACTTCTTCTTCGTGCATGGAAGCGTTGTGAATGAAGAGACCGTGCTCACCAAACGACTCACCGTGGTCACCCACGAGCACGAATAATGTCGAGTCCAGAAGGCCTTGCTTGTCGAATGATGTCAGCATTTCACCCAGTACGCTGTCTGTTCTGGCTATGCAGTCTTCATACTTTTCCAGCTCGCTCAGTAATGGGGGCCCTTGGCTGCATTGGTAGGGGTAGTGGGCTGCGCTTGGGAAGTAGAGTGCGATGAAACCCTGGCCATTCTTTTTTATCTTCTCCAGGTAAGAGATGCTGGCCGAAAACAGCTGTTCATCACTCTCACCGAAGCTACTGGCGTGTTGTGAGCGATTTTCGGCGTGGGTGATCTCCGAAACTGCATAGGCATTCGATACGCCGATGGACTTCAGGAAACCCTCCATGTTTTCGAATTGCAGGTACAGCGAGCTGAATGCGACGGCTTCCATGTTTTTCCTGTTTTTCAGCTCATGGATGACGCTGGGTTGTAGCAGGTACATGGCCTCTTTGATTTCAATATCTGGGTAGGCGTGCAGCCCCGTCAGGATCGCGTGGTAGCCTTTGGACGAGTGAGGCACTGATACGTACGTTTTGAAGAGCATGCCCTCCCGAGAGAGCTTATCGAAGGTGGGATACCTCTCGGCGGTTTTGATGTCGGGCGCAAAAACGCTGTTCCAGCGCACCGACTCCAGAATGATGAAGACCAGGTTCTTGAAGTCTGGTGTGGCATGAGATTGAAGTTTTCGGATGTCGTTGACGCTGGTTAGCGGGTAGGCGGGTTGTTCGAATGGCAGCGGCGGTCTATGCGGAGCTGCATTCAAGAAGGTGGTGCTTCTGAGTGTTGTGACCAGCGGACTGACGACAATATTTTCGTTCAGGTGATAGCGTGCGTCTTTGGCATGGATGGAGCCGATGAGCAGGGCGCCTATCACCAGCAGCGACGCCCAGAGGTGTTGTCTTTTCTTCGTGCGCTGTTCTTTATAAGCGATGTAGGTTGCCAGCCCAGCGAAAGACCAGGTCACCAGGTAGGCAAGAAAAAGCACAAAGACAATGAACCTGAATGTGTGCCCGAACCCGGCGGCTTGGGTGAGGAACACCTCGGCTCCGGAGGTCAGGTTGCTTGCGTTCTGCAGGCTGTAGCGTATCAGTTGCCAGTCCAGTGGCTTCAGCCATAGCTCCCGAACTCGCATGTCCACCAGCAGGAACAGCAGCAAGGCGCCTGAGGCGATGCTTAACAGATAAAAATTGAATTTGTTTCTGGTAATGGTGGTGGCAGCAATCACAAAGAAGGCGACCACCAGCAGCACGTCTTGAAGCAAGTACAGAGCAATATCGAGAACACCGGTCTCCACCCATCGATAGGAGAAAAACTCGATCAGGATGATCTTCGGTGCCAGAAGAAGGCCTGAAGTGAGCAGCAGCGAAAAATACAGTAATGAATTCCTGTGCCACATGGTGTCAAACCTTCGCATTCACAGAGCAGGCGTCTTGTCTGAAGCGATAAGGCGGGCAGAAGGCCAGCACCTGTGCACCCCGTCTGTTGAACTTAAGCAGCCCACCCTGAATCGGGCAAGTCAGCCCCTGGGCGTCAGTTTGGTACCGGGGGGAGCAGGTTGCCACAGGTGGTCGGGGCAGATAACCGGTCGTGCGACAAGACTTCACTTAATCTTTCGCAAATGCAGGTGTATCGTATTCGCCCTTCATCGCCAGCCCCTGCTGGCAGACTGATTGCGCAGAATGAGGTACCCGCACCGATGTCCTTTACTCGTCGACAAATGCTCAAAGGCCTCACTGGCCTGGTTGTGGTGGGCCTGGGCGCCGGAGGCGCGGCCCGCTACTGGCTGGGCAAGGTCGAGGACGAGAACGCAGGGCACGACTACGAGCTTATTGCCGCGCCTCTGGATGTGGAACTGGTACCGGGTTTCAAGACCGAAGCCTGGGCCTTCGGCCCGTCGGCACCAGGTACCGAGTTGCGCGTACGCCAGGGCACCTGGCTGCGGGTGCGCTTCATCAACCACCTGCCGGTCGAAACCACCATCCACTGGCACGGTATCCGCCTGCCGCTGGAAATGGACGGTGTGCCCTATGTGTCGCAACTGCCAGTCAAGCCGGGCGAGTATTTCGACTACAAGTTCCGTGTGCCAGACGCCGGCAGCTACTGGTACCACCCGCATGTCAGCAGTTCCGAAGAGCTGGGCCGTGGCCTGGTCGGCCCGCTGATCGTCGAGGAGCGCGAGCCGACCGGGTTCAAGCATGAACGCACGCTCAGCCTGAAGAACTGGCACGTGGACGAGCAGGGCGCCTGGCTGCCTTTCAGCATTCCGCGTGAGGCCGCGCGCAACGGCACCGCCGGGCGCCTGATCACTATCAATGGCCAGGCCGATTCGGTCACCGAGCTGCCAGCCGGCCAGGTTGTGCGGGTGCGTCTGCTTAACCTGGACAACACCTGGACCTACCGCATCAACCTCAAGGGCAACTGCGAGGCAAAAATCTATGCTCTGGACGGCAATCCGGTAACCCCGCGCCCATTGGACGATGACTACTGGCTCGGCCCAGGCATGCGTATCTGCCTCGCTATCCGTATTCCTGAGGCGGGGGAGGAGATCTCACTGCGCGACGGTTTCGTGCGCCTGGGCACCCTACGTTCGGTTGCCAGCAACGACGCGCCAAGTGACTGGCCGCCGGCGCTACCGCCCAACCCGATCGCCGAGCCGGACCTGGAGAATGCCGAAAAGCTCAACTTCAATTTCGAGTGGGCGGCGAAAGTCTCGGTCACTACGGACCAGGATAAGCCGTCGAGCATGTGGCAGATCAACGGCCAGGCCTGGGACATCACCGACAAGACCTGCGCCGAGCGCCCCATTGCCACGTTGCAGAAGGGCAAGAGCTACATCTTCGAGCTGAAGAACATGACCCAGTACCAGCACCCGATCCACCTGCACGGCATGAGCTTCAAGGTGATCGGCTCCAACCGTCATGAAATCAAGGAGCCGTGGTTCACCGATACCTACCTGCTGGGCAAGAACGAGCGCGCCCAGGTGGCGCTGGTGGCGGATAACCCGGGCACCTGGATGTTCCACTGCCACGTCATCGACCACATGGAAACCGGCCTGATGGCCGCGATCGCGGTGGTCTGATGCGCCCGCAGATCATCGATCGCAGTCGCGATCAGGAATTCATGCGCCTGGCCCTGGCCCTGGCCGCCGAAGGTGCGGCCATGGGCGAGGTGCCGGTGGGCGCGGTACTGGTGCAGCATGGGCAGGTGATCGGGCAGGGCTTCAACCGGCCGATCATCGACAGTGACCCCAGTGCGCACGCCGAGATGGTGGCCATTCGCGCGGCGGCGAAATCCGCCAGTAACTACCGGCTACCCGGCAGCACCCTGTATGTGACCCTGGAGCCGTGCAGCATGTGTGCTGGGTTGATCGTGCATTCGCGGGTGATGCGAGTGGTATTCGGTGCGCTGGAGCCCAAGGCGGGGATCGTGCAGAGCCAAGGGCAGTTCTTCGGGCAGGGCTTCCTGAACCACCGGGTGATGGTGGAGGGCGGGGTGCTGGCGGAGGAGTGCGGGCAGATCCTCAGTGACTTCTTCAAGGCTCGCCGAGCCAAGTCTTGACCTGTTCCGGCCCCTTCGCGGGCACGCCCGTTCCTACAGGTACACCGCAGGCCTGAGGAGATTGATATTCCTGTGGGAGCGGGCGTGCCCGCGAAGAGGCCGGTGCAGGCCTACATCGGCGGCGACTGCTCCGCCGGCTTGTCCTTGTTCACCCCGGGCACATGCAGGCTGCCCTCGGCCACCTGGCCTTCGAGCTGCGGCTGGGTCACCCAGGTGAGGATGTCGTAGTAGCGACGGATGTTGGCCACGAAATGCACCGGCTCGCCGCCACGTGCATAGCCGTATTTGGTCTGTCGATACCACTGCTTCTGCGACAGCCGCGGCAGCATCTTCTTCACGTCCAACCACTTGTTCGGGTTGAGCTTCTCGCGCTTGGCCAGGGTGCGGGCGTCTTCCAGGTGGCCGCTGCCGACGTTGTAGGCAGCCAGGGCGAACCAGGTGCGGTCCGGTTCCTGGATGCTGTCGTCGAGCTCTTCCTTGATCTTCATGAAGTACTTGGCGCCGCCCTGGATGCTCTGTTTCGGGTCCAGGCGGTTGGACACGCCCATGGCCTGGGCGGTGCGCTGGGTCAGCATCATCAGGCCGCGCACGCCGGTCTTGGAGGTGACCTCGGGCTGCCACATCGATTCCTGGTAGCCGATGGCGGCCAGCAGGCGCCAGTCCACCTGCTCGACCTTGGCGTAGCTCTTGAAGTGCTTCTCGTACTTGGGCAGGCGCTGCTGCAGATGCTGGGCGAAAGTGTAGGCACCCACATAGCCCAGTACGTCGACATGGCCGTAGTAGCGGTCCTTCAGGCGTTGCAGGGTGCCGTTCTTCTGCGCCTTGTCGAGGAACTCGTTGACCTCGTTGAGCAGGCTGTTGTCTTCACCGGCCGCCACCGCCCAGCGCTGGTCGCGGGTGTCGCCCAGGTCGAAGGCAACCCGCACGTTGGGGAAGTACACCTGGTTCATCGCCAGCTCGTTGGAGTCGACCAGGGTCAGGTCGATCTGGCCTTCATCGACCATGCGCAGCAGGTCGACCACCTCGACGGCGTCGGATTCCTCGTATTCCAGGCCCGGGTACTGCTTTTTCAGCTCGGCCAGCTGGTCGGCATGGCTGCTGCCCTTGAGCACCATGATCTTCTTGCCGACCAGGCCCTTGGCGTTGGTGGGGCGCGTGCGGCCGTTGCGGTAGATGACCTGTGGGGTCACTTCCAGATAAGGGTGGGAGTACCTGACCTGGGCCTTGCGCCGTTCGCTGGTGACCAGGCCGGCCGCTGCCAGCACCGGGCCGGAGGGCTTGCCGAGGCTGTCATACAGCTCATCGAGGTTGTCGGCGGTCTCGATCTGCAGCTTCACGCCCAGATCTTCGGCGAAATGCTGGACCAACTCGTATTCGAAGCCGGTTTCGCCGTTGCGGTCCTGGAAGTAGGTGGCCGGGCTGTTGCGGGTGATCACGCGCAGCACGCCATCCTCCTTCACGCGCTCGAGGGTGCTGGGTTTTTCAACGCAGGCACCGAGCAGCAGAAAGAGTCCGGTTGCGAAAAGCCATCTGGCGCAACGCTGGCGCAAAGCAGTGTGGGCGAACATAGGTTGCAGTATACGCAAAGGACTGGCCCAACCATATCTCGACAACTGTTAGCTTGTCTGGTAGCGGGTTCTGTGCTTTGGGGGCTTGCCTTTGGAGGTTCAGCGCCTGGGAGATCGAGCGCCGCGCGGGCGGCGCTCGATTTCACAGGCGCTAAATCTCTAAAGGTAGGCCCCCTGAATTCTGACCCGCAAGTCCGGTTCCGCCGCCCGGCAGCCGTGGCTTAGAGCGGGTGCCGAAACCCTTCGAATTAGGCTAGAATGCACGGCCTCTAAGCACACCCCTTCCTGAGGCTGTCCCGACGATGTTGATCCTGCGCGGCGCTCCTGCCCTTTCTGCCTTTCGCCACGGTAAATTACTCGAGCAACTGAGCCAGAAAGTCCCCGCTGTTACTGGTTTGTATGCCGAATTTGCCCATTTCGCCGATGTCGACGGCGAGCTGACCGCCGACCAGCAGCAGGTGCTGGGGCGTCTGCTCAAGTACGGCCCGAGCGTGCCGGTACAGGAGCCGAGCGGCCGCCTGTTCCTGGTCGTGCCGCGCCTGGGCACCATTTCGCCGTGGGCCAGCAAGGCCAGCGACATCGCTCACAACTGCGGCCTGCAGTCGATCCAGCGCCTGGAGCGCGGTATCGCCTACTACGTTGCCGGCAACCTGAGCGAAGCCGACGCCGAACTGATCGCCGCCGAGCTGCACGACCGCATGACCCAGCGCGTGCTCGGCCAGCTGGAGCAGGCCGCTGACCTGTTCAGCCATGCCCAGCCCAAGCCGATGACCTCGGTGGACATCCTCGGCGGTGGCCGTGATGCCCTGGCCAAGGCCAACATCGACCTGGGCCTGGCCCTGGCCGAAGACGAGATCGACTACCTGGTCAACGCCTTCCAGGGCCTCAAGCGCAACCCGAACGACATCGAACTGATGATGTTCGCCCAGGCCAACTCCGAGCACTGCCGCCACAAGATCTTCAACGCCAGTTGGGACATCGACGGCCAGGCTCAGGAAAAGAGCCTGTTCGGCATGATCAAGAACACCTACCAGATGCACAACGAAGGCGTGCTGTCTGCGTACAAGGACAACGCCTCGGTGATCGTCGGCAACGTTGCCGGCCGTTTCTTCCCGAACCCTGAAACCCGCCAGTACGGCGCGGTGCAGGAGCCAGTGCACATCCTGATGAAGGTCGAGACGCACAACCACCCGACTGCCATCGCCCCGTTCTCCGGCGCCTCCACCGGCTCCGGCGGCGAAATCCGCGACGAAGGCGCGACCGGCCGTGGCGCCAAGCCCAAGGCTGGCCTGACCGGCTTCACCGTGTCCAACCTGCGTATCCCGGGCTTCGAACAGCCGTGGGAGCAGGCCTACGGCAAGCCTGAGCGCATCGTCGACGCCCTCGACATCATGATCGAAGGCCCACTGGGTGGCGCTGCGTTCAACAACGAATTCGGTCGCCCGGCCCTGACCGGCTACTTCCGTACCTTCGAGCAGGCCATCAACACCCCGCACGGTGAAGAAGTTCGCGGCTACCACAAGCCGATCATGCTGGCCGGTGGCATGGGCAACATCCGTGAAGACCACGTGCAGAAAGGCGAGATCACTGTCGGCGCCAAGCTGATCGTGCTCGGCGGCCCGGCCATGCTGATCGGTCTGGGCGGCGGCGCCGCTTCGTCGGTGGCGACCGGTGCCAGCTCGGCTGACCTCGACTTCGCTTCGGTACAGCGCGAAAACCCGGAAATGGAGCGCCGTTGCCAGGAGGTCATCGACCGCTGCTGGCAGCTGGGCGACAACAACCCGATCGCCTTCATCCACGACGTTGGCGCCGGTGGTATCTCCAACGCCTTCCCGGAACTGGTCAACGACGGTGGCCGTGGTGGCCGCTTCGAACTGCGCAACGTGCCCAACGACGAGCCGGGCATGGCCCCGCACGAAATCTGGAGCAACGAATCGCAGGAGCGTTACGTGCTGGCCGTCAGCGCCGTCGACTTCGAGCGCTTCAAGGCAATCTGCGAGCGTGAGCGTTGCCCGTTTGCCGTAGTGGGTGAAGCGACTGAAGAGAAGCACCTGACCGTAAGCGACAGCCATTTCGGCAACACGCCGGTAGACATGCCGCTCGACGTACTGCTGGGCAAGCCGCCACGCATGCACCGTTCGGTTACCCGCGAAGCCGAGCTGGGCGATGACTTCGACCCGAGCAAGCTGGACCTGGACAACGCCGTTCAGCGCGTCCTCAGCCACCCGGCCGTGGCCAGCAAGAGCTTCCTGATCACCATCGGCGACCGCACCATCACCGGCCTGGTAGCTCGTGACCAGATGGTCGGCCCGTGGCAGGTACCGGTGGCCGACTGCGCCGTCACCGCCACCAGCTTCGACGTCTACACCGGTGAAGCCATGGCCATGGGCGAGCGTACCCCGCTGGCTCTGCTGGATGCTCCGGCGTCCGGCCGCATGGCAATTGGCGAGACACTGACCAACCTGGCTGCCTCGCGCATCGAGAAGCTGTCCGACATCAAACTGTCGGCCAACTGGATGTCTGCCGCCGGCCACCCAGGTGAAGACGCCCGCCTGTACGACACCGTCAAGGCTGTCGGCATGGAGCTGTGCCCGGAGCTGGGCATTACCATTCCGGTCGGCAAAGACTCGATGTCGATGAAGACCAAGTGGAGCGACGAGGGCGTAGAGAAGAGCGTTACCTCGCCAATGTCGCTGATCATCACCGGCTTCGCCCCGGTCACCGACATCCGCAAGACCCTGACCCCGCAACTGCGCATGGACAAGGGCGAGACCGACCTGATCCTGATCGACCTGGGCCGCGGCAAGAACCGCATGGGCGCTTCGATCCTGGCACAGACCTACGGCAAGATCGCTGCCCAGGCACCGGACGTCGATGATGCCGAAGACCTGAAGGCGTTCTTCGCCGTGATCCAGGGCCTGAACGAAGATGGTCACCTGCTGGCCTACCATGACCGTTCCGACGGCGGCCTGGTCACCACCGTGCTGGAAATGGCCTTCGCCGGCCACTGCGGCCTCGACCTGCACCTCGACCCGCTGACCGACAGCAAAGGCGACGTGCCGGCCATCCTCTTCAACGAAGAACTGGGCGCGGTCATCCAGGTTCGCCAGGATGCCACCCCGGACGTACTTGCACAGTTCAGCGCCGCTGGCCTGGGTGAAGGCTGCGTCGCGGTGATCGGCAAGCCGGTCAACAACGGTGAAGTGTCCATCAGCCTGAACGGCGAAGTGCTGTTCGACGACGACCGCCGCATGCTGCAGCGCCAGTGGGCCGAGACCAGCTACCAGATCCAGCGCCTGCGCGACAACGCCGACTGCGCCGATCAGGAATTCGACCTGCTGCTCGAGGAAGACAACCCGGGCCTGTCGGTCAAGCTGGGCTTCGACGTCAACGACGACATCGCCGCGCCGTACATCAAGAAGGGCGTGCGTCCGCAAGTGGCCATCCTGCGCGAGCAGGGCGTCAACGGCCAGGTCGAGATGGCAGCCGCCTTCGACCGCGCCGGCTTCGCCGCCATCGACGTGCACATGAGCGACATCCTCGCCGGCCGTGTCGACTTCGAAGCCTTCAAGGGCCTGGTCGCCTGCGGTGGCTTCTCCTACGGTGACGTGCTGGGTGCCGGTGAAGGCTGGGCCAAGTCGGCGCTGTTCAACAGCCGCGCCCGTGACGCCTTCCAGGCCTTCTTCGAGCGCACCGACAGCTTCGCCCTGGGCGTGTGCAACGGTTGCCAGATGATGTCCAACCTGCACGAACTGATCCCGGGCACCGAGCACTGGCCGCACTTCGTGCGCAACCGCTCGGAGCAGTTCGAGGCGCGTGTGGCCATGGTCGAAGTGCAGAAGTCCAACTCGATCTTCCTGCAGGGTATGGCCGGTTCGCGCATGCCGATCGCCATCGCCCACGGTGAAGGCCATGCCGAGTTCGCCAGCGAAGAAGCACTGCTGGCAGCCGACCTGTCCGGTTGCGTGGCCCTGCGCTACGTCGACAACCACGGCAAGGTCACCGAAGCCTACCCGGCCAACCCGAACGGCTCGCCGCGTGGTATCACCGGCCTCACCAGCCGCGACGGCCGCGTGACCATCATGATGCCGCACCCGGAGCGTGTGTTCCGTGCCGTGCAGAACTCCTGGCGCCCGGATGAGTGGCAGGAAGATGCCGCGCTGATGCGTATGTTCCGTAACGCACGGGTGTGGGTGAACTAAGGCGTGTACAAGCTCGCCTTCTTCGTCCCCGCCAGCCACGTCGAAGTGGTCAAGGCCGCTGTGTTCGCCGCTGGTGGCGGTCGCATCGGTGACTATGACCACTGCGCCTGGCAGACGCTGGGCCAGGGCCAGTTCCGCCCGCTGGACGGCAGCCAGCCGTTCCTCGGGCAAACCGGCCAGGTCGAGGTGGTGGAAGAGTGGAAGGTTGAGCTGGTGGTGGCTGACGACCTGATTGCCCAGGTAGTCGCTGCACTCAAGCAGAGCCACCCGTACGAGACGCCAGCCTACGAAGTCTGGCGGCTCGCCGAGTTCTAGACCGCATCAAGGCCATCGCCGGCAAGCCAGCTCCCACAGGAATATCGCAGTCATCAGAACCTGTGATATCTCTGTGGGAGCTGGCTTCCCGGCGATAGGGCCCTACAATCCAGCCACAATCTCCTTGCCCTGCCCAGGCCGCTTCAACCACCCACAAGCCAGCAACCCCACCTCGAACAGTACCCACATCGGCACCGCCAGCATCGTCTGCGAAAACACATCCGGCGGCGTCAGGATCATCCCCACCACAAAGCAGCCGACGATCACGTAGGGCCTGCTGCGCCGCAATGTAGCCACATCGGCCAACCCCACCCAGACCACGATAAACGTCGCTACCGGGATCTCGAATGCCAGCCCGAACGCCAGAAACAGCGCAAGGATGAAGTCCAGGTACTGGCTGATATCGGTCATCATCGCCACCCCCTCCGGTGTCACGCTGGCAAAGAAGCCGAACATCATCGGGAACACCAGGAAAAAGGCGAAGGCCATGCCGGCGTAGAACAGCACGATGCTCGATACCAGCAACGGCAGGGCAATGCGCCGTTCACGGCGGTACAGCCCCGGCGCCAGAAAGCCCCAGGCCTGGTGCAGCAGTAGTGGCATGGCGATAAACACTGCGCACATCGCAGTCAGCTTGAACGGCGTCAGGAATGGCGAAGTGACGCTGGTGGCGATCATGCTCGCGCCTTCTGGCAAGAAGCGCCGCAGCGGTTCGGAGATCAGCGTGTACAGCGCCTGGGCGAAGGGGAACAGGCCGGCGAACACCAGCGCCACCAGCGCCAGGCACCGCACCAGGCGTTTGCGCAGGTCACGCAGGTGTTCGGTTAGCGGCATGCTCGCCGCCGGGTCCAGGGCAATGCTCATGAAAGGTTTTCCTTTGGGGCAGCGACCGTGGCCGCATCATTGGCCGGTTCCGCCTTCAGGCTGATGCCTTGGCGGATCTCCTGTTCCAGGCGCTGCAAAGGCGCACTGTCGAGATTGGGTAGCTCGACAGCGGGCAGTTCGATCTCCCGCTCCACCTGCCTGCGCAAGGCGTGCATGGCCCTGCGCGCCTGGCCCAGGCCGCGCCCGAGGGTGCGTGCCGCTACCGGCAGGCGCTCCGGGCCCAGCACCAACAGTGCGACGATGCCGACCAACAGCAACTCGCTGAAGCCTACCTCGAACATCAGGGCTGACGGTCCGCTTGCGGTTGCTGCGTACCCTGACCGGTCAGCGGGCACTGTTGCTGCACCTGCGTTTGCGCTGGGGGAGTGGCGTCAGTGTCACCGCCCATGGACTTGCGAAAACCCTGGATCGCCTCGCCCATATCGCTGCCCAGGCCCTTGAGGCGCTTGGTACCAAACAGCAGGAATACGATCAGCAGTACGATCACCAGTTGCCAGATTCCAATGCCACCCATTGCGACCACTCCTGTAAGGTCATGAAAAGGAAAGACAATCCTGCCGCGCGCAGATGACGTACACATGACGAACGGTCACTGCCATCTACCTGCAACACCGGGCGTGTTGACTGGCGTCTTTATTCGGCGACAGAGGCAGGCAAGGATGGGTGGCAGGCAACAGCAGGGCGCGGCCCTGCTGATGGTGATGGTGGTGCTGGCGATGCTGGCGGCGGGCATGGCCTGGCTGGTGGAAGATGGCCGGCGCCAGGTCGATGATGTGCGCCTCTTGCACCAGCGGGTGCAGGCGCGAGCGATGGAGCAGGCCGGCCTGGCCTATGCCGAGCAGGCCCTGCGTGACCCCAGCTGGCGGCTTAGCCCGCTGTTCTGGCAGGCCTTGCGCGGGCAGCCGTTGAACTACGATTTTGGCGCCGGCCAGGCGCAGTTGCGGGTGCGCGACCAGCACACCTGTTTCAATGTCAATGCGTTGCTCGGTGCTGACGGCGAGCGGGCTGCGCGCCAGTTGCGCTACCTGCTGGGCGACGACATGGCTGCCGAGCGCCTGGTCGATGCCCTGGCCGACTGGCTGGATGCCGACAGCGATGCCCGCCTGCAGGGCGCCGAGAGCGCCCAGTACCTGCGCCAGCAACCACCGCGCCTGGCGGCCAACCAGCCGATGCTCGATACCAGCGAGCTGAACCTGCTACTGGAGCCGGATGCCAGCCGCCAAAGCCGTTACCCGATGCTGTGCGCCTTGCCGCAGACCACCGGCTGGCGGCTGAATGCCAATGCCTTGGGGCTGGAGCATCTGCCGTTGCTGGAAGCGCTGTATGAAGGGCGTTATCCGCGCTCGTTGCTCAGCCGCATCATCAGCGGCCGGCCGGCGTCGGGTTATGTGGATGCAACTGCGCTACGCCAGGCCCTCGGGGCGGTGGATGACGAAACTTTCGAACGGTTGAGCGAAGGGCTGCTGCTGAACAGCGGGTATTTCCTGTTGCAGCTGTCGTTCGCGGAGGAGGGGCGGGTGATACGCAGCGAGTTCCAGGTGGAGGCGCTGGGGGTGGTGCAATGGCATGCGCGGGTGCCTGCGCAGCAGGTGCGGGTGCGTAGTCGGGAGCCGATTGTTCGGTAATATTCACCGGCCTCTTCGCGGGTAAACCTGCTCCCACAGGTACTGCAAAGTGTTCAAAAACTGTGCGGTCCCTGTGGGAGCGGGTTTACCCGCGAAGAGGCCGGTACAGCCAGCACAAGGCTGACTGACCGGCGCCCTGTCAGGCGGTGCCGATCTCCCCGCCATCGATACGCTGGATCACCACGGTCGCAGCCCGCGGCCTTACCGTGGCACCTGCCGGGGTGGCATCGGTGGCCTTGTCGGTATACGGCCAGTTATCCGGGTGCTGGATGTTGACGAACAGCGTCTTGTTGTCCGGGGTAAAGGTAATCCCGGTCACTTCGCAGCCATTCGGTCCGACGAAGAAGCGGCGCAGGTCCACCTGGTTCTGCGCGTTCACCGGCACCTGCTTGCCGCTGGCATCCACCAGGTTGGTGGGGATCACAGCCAGCAGCTGGTCGTTGGTGTAGTCGGTCACGGTGCTCTCGCCGTTGTCGGTCTCGAACCACAGCACGCCACGGCTATCGAAGCTCATGCCGTCCGGGCTGGCGAACTGGTTCAGTTCGGTCAGGCCGGAGCGGTTGATGTCGGCGGTGCCGGCAGCGTTGGCGCCGAACACGAAGATGTCCCAGGTGAAGCTCAGCTGGTCGTCGCTGTCGTGCCAGCGGATGATGTGGCCGTGACGGTTCGGGCCGCGCGGGTTGGCTGCATCGACCTTTTCCGGGGTGCGCGCGCTGTTGTTGGTCAGGGTCAGGTACACGTCGCCGTTCAGCGGGTTGACCGTGGTCCATTCCGGGCGGTCCATCGGCGTTGCGCCCACGGCATCGCCAGCACCACGGGTGTTGAGGATGATGCCCGGCAGGTCGCCATACAGTGCACCCAAGGTGCTGCCGCCAGTGGTCGCAGTGCCCACGTCCAGCAGCAGCCAAACGCCAGTGCCGTCGGCATTGAAGCGGGCCACGTACAGCTTGCCCTGGTCAAGGTACTTGGCGCCGGTGGCCAGGCGGTCGGCCGGGTTGGCGTCGGCGGCGTCCCACACCGCGGTGGACACCCACTTGTACAGGTACTCGTTGTTCGAGTCGTCACCCATGTACCACACCAGCGGCTTGCCGACGACGGGCAGGCCTGGGGCGCAGCCTTCGTGGCGGAAGCGGCCCAGCGCGGTGCGCTTGGTGGCCAGGGTGTTGCTGTTGTACGGGTCGATTTCGACGATGTAGCCGTAGGTGCTGGCTTCGTTGCGGTAGTCGTCGGTGGCGCTGGCGCCTTTGACGGTGACGTCGAAACGGGCGAATTCGTCATCCACTTCGCTGCTGTCACCGGCTGCGGTTTCCCACTTGTACTGGCCGCTGGAGGTGCCCACGCCAATACGGCGCTGGTCTTCGGGGCGGGTGCCCTTGTTGACGAAGATGCCTGGCCAGTTCTCTTCACAGGTCAGGTAGGTGCCCCACGGGGTGTAGCCGTTGCCGCAGTTGTTGTTGGTGCCGCGGCAGTGGGTGCCAGCGGTGGAGTACTTGGTCTTGACGTGGTCGGTACCCCGCAGAGGGCCGCTGATTTCCATGCGCGAGGCAGTAGTGAAGCGGCGGTTGAGCGGGTCGTTGTCGACCACCTGCCAGCGGCCGCCGATTTTCTGCAGGCGCACCACGCCGGCACCGTGGGCGTTGATTTCCTTGCGCACTTCCTCGACCGGGCGCTTGCCGTTCACATCGGTGGTCGGGCCGGCCGGGTGCAGGGCAGCGGTGTCGATGTACTCGAAGTTGATCGCCAGCAGGCCGTCTTCGGAGCTGCCGTTGATGGGGAAGAAGTGCATGCCGTCATGGTGCATGCCCATGGCGTTGGCCTGGTCGGTCGAGGTGTTGCTGCCGTCGGATTTCCACGGGTTGCCATTGCTGTTGATCGGCGTGCCCCAGGGCGCCAGCACGTAGGCGCTGTAGCCGGCGGCTACCACGCAGGCGTCGGTGCGCGAGCCCGGAATGGACTGGAAGCCCAGTGCCAGTTTCGGCACTTCCGGCTCAGTCACGGGTGGCTCGGTGACCGGATCATCGTGATCGGAACCCCCGCCGTCGAAGCAGCCTGTCAGGCCGGTACCGGCAATCATGGCGATGGCGGCGCCCAGGCTGCCACGCATCACGCTGCGGCGGCTCAGGTAGGCGTCCATGACGCTGGCCATCGGCAGGTTGCCGCTTTGGTTCCGGTCCAGGTTGTCGCCGGTATCTCGACTCATCAGGGTGTCCTTATGTTGGCTGAGTTGGAGGAACCGCGACTTTAGTGCGCAAATATGATGATTCATTGGCAGAAATGTTAAAGGGGTTTTAAAACAACTCGCTCTTAGAAGTGTGCTCTACAGATCAATTTGGAATGGCTGTCGGATTTCTGCCATCAAACTGTAATGCCAACGCCGCAACATCCGGTGCCCTGAATGAACATGGATAAGGATGGCGGGTTCGATGGCAAGCAGTGTGCACAGGCGCGAAGTGATCGGCTGGATGGGTATCGGCGCCTTGGCACCGTTGCTCGGCGCCTGCTCCGCCTTCCCTGGGCAGCAGGGCGGCAACGCCAGCCTCGACCTGCTGTACGTGGCCGACACCCTCGATGCCCGCCAGCCTGGCCAGGCCGTGGTGCCGGCCACCCGCCTGGGGCCGGTCAGCCACCTGGGCCGCGCACCATGGATGACCGGCAGCAGTGCCAGTATCGCCTACCCGCAACTGGCGCCACTGCTCGATGCCAGCCAGGCTGCATCTGCCCAGCTTGGCGGCTATGCGGTGCTGGCGGCGTTGCTCGAGCAACTGCGCGGCGAGGCTGGGGCGGGCAACAGCCTGACCCTGGAAAACGGCCAGGGCTGGAATGGCAGTGGCCTGGCCTACCTGACCCAGGGCGAAAGCGGCCTGCAGGGCAGCCAGCTGCTGGGCAGCGAAGCGCGGGTCAGCAGCGACGAGCGCGTGCTGTGGCCACAGCGCAGCCCGGCGCTGTATCGCCAGGCTGGCACCGTTACCCTGGGCGCCGGGCTGGCAGACACGCAACGCCGGGCTTTGGGCCTGGAAGCCTTGCACGTCTTCGAACGTGGCGGTGCACGTATTGCTGTGGTCGGCGTGACCGACCCCTACGCCCAGGACCAGAAAGCCTCTCTTAAACAGTGGTACCAGTCATTGCAGCCGGTGTTCGAACAGGCGCGGCGCGATGCTGACTTGGTGGTAGCCATGGCCGATGTCGGTACCGGGCCGGGCCTGTGGCTGGCCGAGCGGGTGCCGCAGATCGACGTGTTGCTGTGCGCCCGCGGCCAGGACCTGTGGCCGGCGCCTGTCGAGGTGAGCCAGGCCAGCGGCCGCCGCGTGCCGGTGCTGTTCGCTGGGTGCCGGGGCAGCGGCGCCTTCCGCCTGCGCTGCCAGCGTGTGGCGGGGTTGTGGCAGTTCGATGGGCGTTTCTACCCGGCCTTTGAGCACCAGCTGGCACCCGCCGCGCAGCAGCGTATCGGGGCATTGCAGGCAAAACTGCGCCAGCAGCGCGCCGGCCACGCGGCCTGGCTCGACCAACCGCTGGCCCGCGCGCCCCAGGCGCTCTGGCGCCGCGACACCCGAGGCGGCAGCTGGGACCGTCTGCTGCATCAGGCCCTGGCCGATGACAGCAGCATGCCGGTGCTGCTGCCGGGCCTGCGCTATGACTACCCGCTGCCCGCCGGGGCGGCCATTACCCGCGAACACCTGATCAGCCTCACCGGTGGCTACCCGGCACCGGTGGTCGAAGCGCCGGCCCGGCAGGTCGAACAAGTGCTGGAAAACGCCGCGGAGCAACTGTTCGGCGACCCGCTGCTGCTGGACAACAGCCAGGACCTGCCGCGCTGGCAGGGCCAGGCCTGGCGTGTCAGCTACAGCCCGCAAGGCAAGCGCATCAGTGGCCTGGAACCGGTGCAGGGCCTGTGCCGCACCTTTGGCCTGCAATTCGAAACCCAGGCCGGCGAGCCGCTGTGGCAACGGGTCGAAGCCTGGCTCGCCCGCCAGGCGACCGACTGGCAACTGGCACCGCTGCAACTGCCCGAAGTGCGCTATGTGCAGGGGCACCCGGGCTGGCACCCAAGGCAACTGGCCTCGTGATGCTCGCCTCGCGCCTGCTGACTGGCGCTGGCCTGACCCTGGCCGGCTGGCTGGCCGCCCAGTGCGTGCTGCAACTGGGCCGCCAGCCGCAACCGGCCACTGCGCCTGCCGTGGCCGACAAACCGTTGCCTGGCTTGATGGTCGGCCATTGGCAGGTACCTGTCGACGACGGTGCCATCGCTATCACCCGCCTGCCGTTGCAATACCTGGGCGGCCTCAAGGCCCAGCCGCTGGGCTCCAGCGTAGTGGTGCTGCGCTATGGCGAGCAGGTGCGCACCTTGGCCCGCGGCCAGCGCCTGGCGCCAGGGATCGTGCTGCAGGACATCGACAGCGATGGCCTGATTTTCAACAACCAGGGGCGGCGTGAACGCCTGCCCTGGCCGCCACGCCCCGCCGTGACCGGCTTCAAGCGGCAAGGATGAACGATGCCTGTTAGATATTGTGTGGCGGCCGCGCTGAGCCTGGCCCTGTCCATGGCTTGTGCTGAAGAGCCGGTGTTCGACGACAACGGCACGCCGATGTACGAGGTGAACTTCGTCGACACCGAACTGGGCGAGTTCATCGACAGCGTGTCGCGCATTACCGGCACCACCTTCATCGTCGACCCCCGGGTCAAGGGCAAGGTCACCGTGCGCACCGTCGACCTGCACGACGCCGATGCCATCTACGACATCTTTCTGGCCCAGCTGCGCGCCCAGGGCTACGCCACTGTCGACCTGCCCAACGGCAGCGTGAAGATCGTTCCCGACCAGGCCGCCCGCTTGGAGCCTGTGCCGGTGGAGGCGGGAGGGCAGCAGGGGGAAGGCAGCGACAGCGTGGCCACGCGGGTATTCAATGTGCGCAACGCTGCCAGCGAGCAGGTGCTGGGCATTCTCAAGCCCCTGATCGACCCACGGGTCGGTGTGATCACACCTTATCCGGCAGCGCACCAGTTGGTAGTTACCGACTGGCGCAGCAACCTGGAACGTATCGCCAGCTTGCTGCGCCAGCTCGACCGCCCCCAGGATGCACCAGGCAGTGGCAGTACCCAGGTCATCTACCTGCGCCATGCCAATGCTGGTGAAGTGGTCAAGGTGTTGCGCGGGCTCAGCCAGGAAGGCATGGCGCCCTCTGAAGGTGCGGGCGAAGCAGAGGGCAAGGACAGGCCCGTAGTGCCTGTCGCCGGGGGCTCGGGCATCCGCCTGGAATACGAAGAGGGCACCAACGCCGTGGTCATGGTCGGCCCCGACAGCGAGCTGGCGGCTTACCGCGCCATCGTCGAGCAACTGGACATCCGCCGTGCCCAGGTAGTGGTGGAAGCGATCATCGCCGAGGTGTCCGACAGCAGCGCCCAGGAACTGGGCGTGCAGTGGCTGTTCGCCGACGAGAAGTTCGGTGCCGGCATCGTCAATTTCGGCAGCAACGGGGTAAACATCGCCAGCATCGCCGGGGCCGCTGCCAGTGGCGACAACGAGGCCCTTGGTGACCTGTTGTCCAGCACCACCGGCGCCATGGCGGGTATCGGCCATTTCGGCGGCGGTTTCAATTTCGCCATGCTGGTCAACGCGCTGAAGGGCAAGAGCGGCTTCAACCTGCTGTCCACGCCCACCCTGCTGACCCTGGACAACGCCGAGGCGTCGATCCTAGTCGGCCAGGAAGTGCCCTTCGTCACTGGATCGGTGACGCAGAACAACGCCAACCCGTACCAGACCATCGAGCGCAAGGAAGTCGGGGTGAAGCTGCGCATCAAGCCGCAGATCAACGTCGACAACAGCGTGCGCCTGGACATCGTCCAGGAAGTGTCATCGATTGCCGACACTACGGCTGCCAGCGACGTGATCACCAACAAGCGCGAGATCAAGACCAAGGTCATGGTCGAGGACAACGGCCTGGTGATCCTCGGCGGCCTGATCAGCGACGAACTGAGCACCAGCGACCAGCGTGTGCCGCTGCTTGGCGATATCCCTTACCTGGGCCGGCTGTTCCGCTCCGACGCCACCAAGAACACCAAGCAGAACCTGATGGTGTTCATCCGCCCGCGCATCCTGCGTGACGGGCCGAGCCTGGCCGGGCTCAGCGAAGACAAGTACCGCACCTTGCAGCAGACCACGCCGCTGCAGTTGCCCGACCTGGCTGATGCGCAAGGCGCTACGCCGCTGCTGCAGGTGTTCCCCTCCAGCCGCGCACGGCTGGAAGGCGGTGACTGGTGATGCTGTCTTATCGCCAGGCGCGGCAGAGCGGGGTGGCCATGGCACCGGCGGAGCACGGCTGGCAGCTGTGGCTGCGGCCCGACGCCGACAGCGCCCAATTGCAGGAGCTGCTGCGCGTGCACGGCCAGCCCAGCCTGCTCGAATACCTGGAGCCTGCACTGTTCGACGAACGCCTCGGCCAGCTGTACCAGGCCGGCGATGCTGCCACCGAGGCGCTGATCGAGGGCATCGGCGACCAGGTCGACCTGGACAGCCTGATGAGCGAAATGCCGCGCATTGAGGACCTGCTGGAAAGCGACGACGAAGCCCCGGTAATCCGCCTGATCAACGGCCTGTTCGGCCAGGCCCTGCGCCTGCGCGCTTCGGACATTCATATAGAAACCTTCGAGCAGAGCCTGGTGGTGCGCCTGCGGGTCGATGGCCACCTGCGCGAAGTGTTGCGCCCACCGCGTGCGCTGTCGGCCATGCTGGTGTCGCGGATCAAGGTCATGGCCCGTCTGGACATCGCCGAAAAGCGCCAGCCACAGGATGGCCGCATCACCCTGCGTGCGGCGGGGCGCGAAGTGGATGTGCGGGTCTCGACACTGCCCGGCATCCACGGCGAACGGGTGGTGATGCGCGTGCTCGACAAGCAGGCCAGCCTGCTGGCGCTGGGCAACCTGGGCATGCCGGCGGCGGTGTTGCAGGGCCTGCGCAGTTGCCTGGCGCGGCCCAACGGCATCGTGCTGTCCACGGGGCCGACCGGTTCGGGCAAGACCACGACCCTGTATGCCAGCCTCAACAGCCTCAACGACGGCAGCCGCAACATCCTCACGGTCGAGGACCCGGTGGAATACGCTATCGCCGGCATCGGCCAGACCGCCATCAACCCGCGTGCCGGGCTGACCTTTGCCAGCGGCCTGCGCGCCATCCTGCGCCAGGACCCGGATGTGATCATGCTTGGCGAAATCCGTGACCCGGAGACCGCGCAGATCGCCGTGCAGGCCAGCCTCACCGGCCACCTGGTGTTGTCCACGCTGCACACCAACAGTGCGGTGGGCGCGGTGACCCGCCTGCGCGACATGGGCATCGAACCGTTCCTGATCGCCTCGTGCCTGCGCGGCGTACTGGCCCAGCGCCTGGTGCGGCGCCTGTGCAGTTGCGCCGTGGCGCACCCGCTGCAGCCGGCGGAACGCGACCTGTGGCCCGAGCTGGCAGCGCTGGGCAGCAGCTACCACGCGGTGGGCTGCGAGCAGTGCCAGGGCAGCGGGTATGTCGGGCGCCTGGGCCTGTATGAATTCGTCGAACTGGATGCCGGGCTGATCGGCCTGTTGTACGACGGCGCCAGCGAACTGGCCATGCAGGACTACCTGGCCGGGCGCCGGCAGAGCCTGGTGGCGATGGCCAGTGACTGCCTGGCCCGTGGCGAGACCAGCCTGGCCGAAGTACTACGCGTGGTGCAGGGCTGAGCCATGCCGACCTATCGCTACCAGGCCGTCGACCTCGCCGGCAAGACCCACAAGGCCAGCTTGCAGGCCGACAGCGAACGTCATGCCCGCCAGTTGTTGCGTGAGCAGGGCCTGTTCGCCCGCCGCTTGCAGCGTCACGAAGCCGGCACCCGGCAACCCCGGCGCCAGCGCCTGAGCCGCGCCCAATTGTGCGAACTGACTCGTCAGCTGGCCACCCTGACCGGTGCCGGCATCCCTCTGGTCGACGCCCTGGCTACCCTGGAACGGCAACTGCGCCATCCCGCCCTGCACGGTGTGCTGGTGGCCTTGCGCGGCTCGTTGGCCGAAGGCCTGGGCCTGGCTCGCAGCCTGGCACGTCAGGGGGCACCGTTTACCGGCCTGTACTGCGCGCTGGTCGAGGCCGGCGAGCGGTCCGGCCGCCTGGCCCAGGTGCTGACCCGCCTCGCCGACCACCTGGAGCAGGTTCAACGACAGCAGCACAAGGCACGTACCGCGCTGATCTACCCCGCCGTGTTGATGGGGGTGTCGCTTGCCGTGGTGGTAGGCCTGATGACCTTCGTCGTACCCAAGCTCACCGAACAATTCGCCCATGCCGGGCAGAGCCTGCCGCTCATTACCTCGTTGCTGATCGGCCTGAGCCAAGGGCTGGTGCAGGCCGGGCCCTGGCTTTTGGCGCTGGCCCTGTTGCTTGGAGCGCTCGGCGGCTGGTTGCTGCGCAAGCCGCACTGGTGCCTGCGCCGTGACCAGCTGCTGCTACGCCTGCCACATATAGGCAACCTGCTACAGGTGCTGGAAAGCGCGCGCCTGGCACGCAGCCTGGCAATCCTCAGCGGCAGTGGCGTGGCCCTGCTCGAAGCCCTGCAAGTGGCCACCGAAACCGTCGGCAACCGGCGTATCCGCCTGGCCATGGAGCAGGTGCGCCAGCAAGTTCAGGGCGGCACCAGCCTGCATCGCGCGCTGGATGCCAGCCAGCAGTTCCCGCCGCTGCTGGTGAACATGGTCGGCAGCGGCGAGGCCAGCGGCACCCTGGCCGACATGCTCGAGCGCGTGGCCGATGACCAGGAGCGCGGCTTCGCCCGCCAGGTCGATACCGCCATGGCGCTGTTCGAACCCCTGATGATCCTGGTGATGGGCGCCGTGGTGCTGTTCATCGTGCTGGCGGTGCTGTTGCCGATCATGCAACTCAACCAGGGCCTGCAACTGTGACGACAAGGAGTACTGCCATGCAGCATCGACGTAACCGCCAGCGCGGTTTCACCCTCATGGAAATCATGGTGGTGATTTTCATCATCGGCCTGCTCATCGCCGTGGTCGCGCCCAGCGTGCTGGGCAACCAGGACAAGGCCATGAAGCAGAAAGTGATGGCCGACCTGGCCACCCTGGAGCAAGCGCTGGACATGTACCGCCTGGACAACCTGCGCTTCCCCAGTAGCGAGCAGGGCCTGGCCGCGCTGGTGAAAAAGCCGGCCCAGGAGCCGCTGCCACGGGCCTGGCGCAGCGACGGCTACGTGCGCCGCCTGCCGGAAGACCCGTGGGGCACCCCTTACCAGTACCGCATGCCCGGCGAACATGGCCGGGTCGACGTGTACTCGCTGGGTGCCGACGGGCTGCCGGGCGGCGAAGGCCAGGATGCCGACCTGGGTAACTGGGAGCTGTAACGGGTGCGTCGTCAGCGGGGTTTCAGCCTGATCGAATTGCTGGTGGTGCTGGCCATCGCCGGGCTGATGACCGGATTGGCGGTGGCCGGGTTCGGCAACAGCCAGGCCAGTGTCGACCAGGCGCTGCAACGGCTGGCGAGCGAGGCCCGGTCGCAGGCCGTGCTGGCCCGGCATGCCGGGCAGCTGCGCGGGCTGCGCTGGAATGGCCAGCGTCCGGAGTTCGTCCGGCGCGAGGGTAATGGCTGGGTGGTCGAGGCAGTCGCCCTTGGTGACTGGCCCAAGGGGCTGCGCCCGGACTGGCCGGCCAGCCCGCAGCCGCGCCTGTTGTTCACTCCGCATGGCTGGGCGCAACCAGGCAACGTGCGCTGGCGTTGGGCTGATGGCAGCCAGCAATGGGCCTGGAGCCGCGATGGCCGCTTGCAGGTGGTGGTCGCCCCATGAAGCGGCATCAGCGTGGCTTCACCCTGCTGGAGGTGACCGTGGCCCTGGCGATTGCCGCGGTGCTGGCGGTGATCACCAGCCAGGTTTTGCGCCAGCGCCTGGCGGTGCAGGACAACCTGCAGCAACACCGCCTTGGCCTGCTATGCGCGCGAGAACTGCAAACCCGCTTTGCCGTCGAGCAGTACTGGCCGGCGGAAAACCAGGTTGGCGGTGAACTGAGCCAAGGCGGCCAGCGCTGCCACTGGCAACTGCAACTGCGCCGCACCGGCGTACGCGACCTGCGCCGTGGCGAGCTGCTGTTGTTCGCCGACCGCGACCAGCGCCTGCCGCTAGGCCAGTACACCGTGTTCCTGGAGCGACCATGAGTTACAGAAACCGTGAAGCTTGCGCGGTCCCTGTGGGAGCGGGTTTACCCGCGAAGCAGGCGACTCGGTGGATGGCACCGGCTTCGCCGTTGTTCGCGGGTGAACCCGCTCCCACAGGGAGGGCGTATACCCGTCAGCCCAGTATCCAGCGTGTGAAGCAGCGACAGGCCGGCCTGCCCCTGGAGCAGCCGTGAGTTACAGAGATCGTGAAGCTTGCGCGGTCCCTGTGGGAGCGGGCATGCCCGCGAAGCAGGCGACTCGGTGGATGGCACCGGCTGCGCCGGTGTTCGCGGGCGCGCCCGCTCCCACAGAGGCCCAGTACCACCCCGCGCAGGTGCCTGCCCCTGGATCAGCCGTGAGTGACAGAGATCGTGAAGCTTGTGCGGTCCCTGTGGGAGCGGGTTTACCCGCGAAGCAGGCGACTCGGTGGATGGCAACGGCTGCGCCGGTGTTCGCGGGTGAACCCGCTCCCACAGGGAGGGCGTATACCCGTCAGCCCAGCATCCAGCCTGTGAAGCACCGCCAGGCCGGCCTTACCCTGATCGAGCTGATGGTAGCCCTGGCACTTACCGCCGTGCTCGGCATCATGCTCGCCGCCTTGGTCAACGGCTGGCTCAAGGTTCGCGAACGCCTGCAGGTCACCAATCAGGAAACCTCGGTGCTGGATTTATGCCTGGCCCTGGAGCGTCGCTTCGACAGCCCGGTAATGCGCCGTGTCTACGACCAGCGCCTGCCCTTGGCCAGCCGCTGGCTGGACTGGCAACCGGCAAGCAACCAGTTGCTCTGGGTCGCCATTACCGGCATGCCGGAAGCCGAAGGCGGCTCGCGCCTGCAGCGCCAGCGCCTGCGCTTCGAGGCGCGTGAGCAGCGACTGCTGCTGGAAAGCTCGGCCGATCTCTATGCCGCCGCCGCCCCACGCTGGGTCCAGCGCGAGCGGCTCGACCGGGTCAGCGCCATGAATGTTCTTTATTACCAGGGCGGCCGCTGGCTGGCCTGGCCTTCCGACCAACCTGCGCACCCCGGCCGTGGCGTGCGTCTGGAACTGCAGCGTGACGGAGCACCCTATGTCTGCACTTTCGCGCTCCCGTGGGGGCGCTCATGAAGTTTGAATGGCGGCGGCGCAGCCCGGCCCAGTCGTGGCTGTTGCTGCGACCGGGCGTTGCCTGGCACTGGGCGCTGGCCGAGGGCGGCCTTGTGCAACGCCATGGGCAGGGCGAGCCCCCGGCGAACCTGCAGGCCCGTGTGGCGTTGATCCTGCCTGCCGAGGCCTGCAGCTATTTCCGCGTGCCGGCACCGCCCGGGCTCAAGCGTGAAGAATGGCCGCTGTTGCTCGAAGACCGTTTGCTGCAGGCAGTCGACGAGGTGGCATGCGCCTGCCTGGCCCGCGAGCCTGGCCACCTTCGGTTACTGGTAGTGGCCCGTCAGCAACTGGAGGACTGGCGCGGGCAGTGCGCCGAATGGGGCTTGCAGGTGGCAGGTTGCTGGGCAGAACTACAGCTGCTGCCGCTGCCCGAGGCGGGACGTGCATGGCAATGGCAGCGCACACCCGGCATGTATTTGTACAAAGGGCTGGCCGAAGGCGGGCAGGAGCACTGGCTGGCCTGGCCGGATGCACTTGGCGAGGTGCCACGGCAACCATGGGCGGAGCTGCAAAAGGTCGCGCTGAGTGGCGACTGGCCCTGTACGTTGGCACCGCTCGACTCATTACCCGGCCTGTTCGAGCGTACCCGCAAGGTGCGTTCGCTGCCGGTGGTGTCCCGGCCGCAGCAACGGTTGCTTGCGGCCTGCCTGGTACTGGCTGCCGTCTGGGGCGGGCTGTGGTTGAGCAAGCAGTGGGCCCAGGCGCAACTCTGGCGCAGCCAGGTCATCGCCGTGACCGGTGAGCAGGCCAGCCCCCGGCACGCCGCGCAGGCCCTCAAGCGCCTGGGCGAAAGTGAATTGCAACAGAAGCTGCGCACGCGCCAGCTCGAAGACCTGCAGGCTGCGTTGCAGGCCTGGCTGCGTGACCATCCCGGCTGGCGCCTGCAAGCGGTGCGCTTCGATGGCCAGCGCTGGCACTTGCGGCTGGAAGGCGAGGGCGGTGCGCCGCCATTGAGCGACATGGCGACAGCCGCCGGGGCCTCTGTCCAGGTGCAGGACGGCCAAGTGGTGTTCGACCTGGGAGCAGCCTCATGAACCGGGACTGGATACAGCGTCACCGTTTGAAGTTCGCCTGGCTACTGATTGCTGTTTTGCTGGCCTTCCTGGCCCTGCGCACAGGCCTTGCGCAATGGCGCGAGCTCAGCCAGTGGCGCGGGCTGGCCGAACAGGCGGCCAGCCTTCAAGGCGGCCCGGGGTTGAGCCTGGAGCGGCTACGCCAGTCGGCCCAGGCGCGGCAGATCGAACTGGCCGAGGTCGATGCGCAGGGCAAGACCTGGCAACTGCGTGGGCAGGTGGCCGACGAGCGAGTGCTGCAAGGCTGGTTGCAGACCCTGCGTGCAGAAGGCGTACAGCCATTGCAGTGGGGGTTGGAACAGCATGAAAAGAGATTGCGCTTCGACCTGGTGGTGCGGCCATGAGCCGAAGAAGTGTGGCGTGGGTACTGTTGGTATTCACCGTGACATTGCTGGTGGAACTGCCGGCTAGCTGGGTGGTGCGCGGGATAGGCCTGCCAGCGCGCGATGTCAGCGGCAGCCTGTGGCAAGGCCAGGCGCAGCAACTGGGGCCGGTCGGGCCATTGCGTTGGGCGGTGCAGCCCTGGCGCTTGCAGGCGGATTCACAGCTGGGCTTTCAGGGCCAGGCCTGGCAGTTGCGCGTCGAAGGCTGGCCATGGCGCTGGCGGTTGGGGGCGACGGCCATGGGTGCCCAGGCGACGGTGACGACGGATTTCCGCTTGGCCGGCCAGTGGCAAGGCGCGTTGCGGGTGCAGGGAGCAGGGCGGCAATGCCGTGCCAGCGAAGGCCGCATCGCGGTAACCGACCTTGCCTTGAGCGAGCCCTGGTCACTGGGCCTGGGGCAGGGCTGGCTGGAAATGGACTGCCGCAGCGGCTGGCACCTGCGCGGGCAGTTGGCGCAGCCGGGGCAGCATCTGTTGGCCGTGGATGCTGACCTGCCAGCACGCCGGGCGCAAGTGGTGGTGGAGTTGCAGCCAGAAGCGGCGCTGACGCCTTTGCTGCGTGGCGTGCAGTGGCTTGGGCCGCAGGCGCTGGCAGGGCAGCGGGATTTGCGCTGGTAGACAGATGTTGTCGCCGGCAAACTGGCTCGGCTCCTACAAAAACTCACTGAACCAATGAGTTCCATGAGAGCGGGTTTACCCGCGAACACGGGCGAAGCCCGTGCCCTCCAGCGCGGCGCCTGCCTCAGTTTTTCTTGCCCTGCACACTCGAAGCCCACTGCTCACTGCGATTGTGCCCACTGGTCCTCAACAACCCCAGGTCCAGTGCATTTTCCCCATCCGCCGCACCCTTGCCCTTGGCCATTTCGGCCACCGCGGTGCCCAGGTCCACTGGCGAGTTGGACGCATCGATCGACACATCCCGGCGATAGTCGTTACCGCTCAGTGTTTCCCGGCTAACCGAGTTGGCGTCGAGTACCACATCGCCTTTGGCCGACTGCAAGCGTGCCCCCACCAGCTGAGCGTTGCCACCAATCTGCAGGTCGATGCCGTCGCTACCTTTGAGCGTGGCCTGCTGGCCTACGCTGTCGCGCTGCGCGTGCGACACGTCGAGGCTGAAAGTGGGCGACAGCCCCGGGTCTGCCTTGCTCAGGGCGGAGCCAGCTTTTTCATTCACCTTGCTCCCCAGCGGCCCTGCCACCGAAGTGGCCGCGTTGACGTAGCCCCGCGGGTTTTTCTCCTGGCTCAGACGGGCATCACCTTTCACGCTCAGGGTATCGACGCTGTCCTTGCGGCTGGCGATACGCAGGTCGCCATCGATCATTCCCTTGATATGCCCAGCTTCCACGGTGGCGCCTTCGAGGCGGGTATCGCCGCGGCTTTGCAAGTCGATGCGCTCGGCGCGCAGGTCGCTGGCATTCCAGGAGAGGTTGTTGCGCTTGTCGAGCTCCACTTTGACGCGGCCATGCAGGCCGCGAGTATCGAGCGCGCCCTTGGCCATGTCGAAGCCGGCCCCGGCGGTGATGTCGAGATTGTCACGTCGCTCCTGGCTGGATGACGCTTCCACCAGCATGCCGCCATTCGATGCGTCGAGGGTTATTTGTTCGGCCGAAGCCTGCAGGCCCTCAAGGTGCAGGGCGACATTCTCGCGGGCGCTGCTGCCCAGGGTCACTGTGCCGTTGCTTGCGAACAGGGCATTCACCGCCTGGCGTGCCTCTTCATCCTGCTTGCCGTGGCTGAAGTGGCCTCCGATGGCACCGCCCTTGGTGTCGCCAGCCTTGACCGCCAGCTCCACGCCGCCGCCCATCTTGGCGCCGGTAGCGTTCTGGGTATCGCTGGCCGCCTTGACCTGCAGCCGACCGCCGCTTTGCAGTTGAATGTCGCCGGTCTTGGCCTCACGGCTGCCAATGCGGGTGCCTTCGAGCAACAGGTCGCCGCCACTGCTCAGTTGTACCTGGCCCTTGGCGTCGATCTGCGCCACCTGGGCCTTGCGCTGTGTGCTCTGGCTCTGGCCATGGTCGAGGTAGCCCCGGCCATCGACGCCGGTGCTGCCCGGGCGGTTGCCGACCTTGGCCCAGGCATTGCCGTCGAGCTGGCGTGACTGCTGTTCGACCTGGTCGGTTGCCTGGGGCAATGTCAGCGAACCGGCACTGCTCATGACCACGCTGCCTTCACCGCCATCGATGCGCGTCCCTTCATAATGCCCTGAGCTGCCCAGTTGCACCTGGATGCCCTGTTGCCCATACAGGCTGCCGGGTACGGCGCTGCTGGTGCTGTCCTTTTTGTCCAGCGAGCCGCCTTTGCCGGCGGCGCGTACATTGAGGTCTTCGCCGGTGCTGGTGTCCAGGCGCACATCGCCGCCGTAGGCCAGGCGTTGCACGGTATTTTCCTGGGTGTTCTCGGCCGCCTGCATCTGGTGTTGTCGGGCCTCGATCTGCAGCTTGCCGGCGTTGGCGCGCCAGGCGGTGCCCTGGTCGGTGATGTTGTCGGCCTTGACTTCAACCTTGGCCCCGGACAACTCGCTCACCTGGGCAAAGCCGCGGCGCTGGTTTTCCAGGCGCTTGAGGTGGTCCACGGTCATGTCGGCGCCAACGCTGGGCGGCGCCATGGCGTCTTCGGGGGAGGCTTGCTGGAAGCGTGCGGCTTCTTCGCCCAGCACCAGGCGTTCGATGGGGCGGGTAAGGTCGCGATACTCGACACTGGCGCCGAGGCTGCCCGACCAGTCGTCACGGCTTTGTTCACGTTCCTCGGTATCCTGCACCGCGCGGTTGTCGATGCGTTTGGCCGTTACCTGCAGAGTGTTGCCAGCCTTGACGCGTGCGGCCTCGGTGACCAGTTCATCGCCTTTGAGCTTCAGGTCGCCGCTGGCCTGCAATGTGCTGCGTTGCGCCTTGCTGTCGCGTTCAGTCTGCACCTGGCGGTTGTGATGGCCTTCGAACAAGCTGCCCAGCCGGTCGATGCCGCCGGTCACCGTCAAACCGCCGCCACTGCGGGTGGTGCTGGTGGTTTTGTCGCGGTCATTGCGGGTTGCTCCCAGCGTCACCTTTTGGGCCTGCACATCGAGGTCGCCTGCGGCGGCTTTCACCGTGGAACCGTTGACTTGCAGGTGAGCCCTGCTGCCAAGGCTAACCGAGGCGCCCTCGAGCTCACTGGCGACCTGGCTGGTGGTGCGCTGCCTGCTGCTGGTGGTGGCGACGTCATAGGCAATGCCGGCCGAATACTGGCGGGACTCGGGCTTGCCATCCTCGGCCTCCTGGGTCTGCTTGGCGCTGGCAGTGAAACCACGTTGCTGGTTACGGGTTTCGCGCTCGTCAACCGCTTGCGCGCTGGTAATCAGCAGGTCGCCCTTGGCCTCTACCTGCAGGTGCTCGCCCGCTACGACCTTGGCGCCCTGGATGCGCATTTCCTCGGCGCTGGCCAGGCGCAGATTGGTGGCCGAGCTGACGTCGCTGGTAAGCACCTGTTGCGTACGCTCGGTGTTCTCGCGGTCGCTGCCAATCAGGCCGAACAGCTTGCTGTCGCTGGTACGGTCGGTAGAGGTGGTTCGACCATGGTCGGCTTCGATGGCCAGTGAACCTTTTGTGCTATAGAGCACCGAGTCCTCCTTGCCGAACACGGTACTGCCCTTGATGGCTACCTGGTCAGCTGTCACGGTAAGCTTGCCATCCGCCGTGACACTGCTGCCGGCAACGGCCTGGCCTTCGCTGTCGTTACCCTTGCGGTCGCCAAAGAAGGTGCCGGATACCAGGTCGCCGCGATAGTCGCGCCGGGTACCGCGCTGCTGCAGGGCGGTGGTAGCGATGTTTGCCTCCTTGGCTTCGATCGCCATGTCGCCGCGGCTGTGCAGGCTGCTCCCCTTCACAGCGACAGTATTCTTGGCCTTGAGCGTCATGCGCTGGGCCTGGAGCGCACTGCCTTGTGCGGTTTCCTTGTACTGGTCGGTATCACTGTCACCGCGCCACAAGTCCTTGCGGTGGCGAACCTGCTCTTCGGTGTGCTGGCTGTCGATGCCGGCAGCGATGGCCAGGTTGGCGCCGCTGTCGAGGGTCAGCTCATTGCCAGCATCCACCTTGGCAGCCACCAGGCGCATGTCGTCAGCGGATTGCAGCAGCACGCTGTCCTTGCCTTGCAAGCGGCTGCCCTGTTGCTGTTGCTGGGTGGTGGTAGTTTCGCGGTTGTAGGTTTCCCGGGTGACGAACAGGAACTTCTTGTTCCAGCTGTCGCTGTCGCGCTCGATGTTCTCGCGGGTTGTGGCATCCAGCTTGAGCTTCTTGCCCGCCTTGGCCTCGATTCGCCGAGCCTGCCCATCGACGGTTTCGAGTGTCAGGTCATCGGCAGCGGTCAGCCGCAGATCGCCCTGTTCGCTGTGCAGTTCGACGGGGCTGTCGGCCTTGCCGCTGACCTGCAGGGCGCCGGCCGACTGGATGTCGACCCCGTCGATGCCAAGCAGCTGCGATGCCCCCACACGCACACCAGCACCTTCTGCCGTGCTCACCACACGAATGCGCCCGGCGCGCATGGCGCCGAACAGGCTGGCATCGATGCTGGACGGGGTGCCGGGCAGGTGCTCGACAATTTCGCCGCTGGTGCTGTCGATGCGGTTGCGACCCACGGTGATATCGATGGAGTTGCGCGCCATCAGCAGCCCTTTGCTGTCCACGCGCGGGGCAATCAGCTCGAGGGCGCCGTTGGGGTTTCGCTGGCCGCCCTCGAGCACTTGCAGGGTACCGCTGGCGTTCAGCGTGTCGAGGAACTTCAGTTGCTGGCCGTCGAACTCGGGGGTGCCCACCACGAAGCCGGCGCGCGTGGTGTTGATGAAACTGCCGCCGTTGAGGGTGATGCCATTGGGGTTGGCCAGGATGTAGTCGGCCGGGCGCCCGAAGATTTCCTGCGGCCCTTCGATCAGCGAGGCGTTGCGGCTGACCACCTCGTTGAGGATGGTCGAGGCGGCCTGGCCCTGGAATTGCGGGTTGGCCGCCAGGGCACCGGCCAGCTCCGACTGCCCGGCCTGGGTGGCATTGTTCAGCACCACCCCGGAGCGGTCGACGTTGTAGTCGAGGAACTGGTTGTGCGACAGCCCGTTGCTGTTTGGCGCGACAATATCGATGACCGGGACGCCGTGGCCGTCGTTGATGACCGGTGTGCCGCCGGGGCCGCTGGTTGCTGTCAGGCCGCCCTGGGCCAGTGCGGCGCCGGGCCCGAGCAGGGCGAGGAAGATGGCCCAGCGCAAGGTATCTGGGCGGGAAGACGACTGCGAGAGTGTTTGCATGTTCTCGTTCTCTTTGTTGTGGGTGAATCAGATGTTCAGGGCCAGTTCCACTACCCAGAAACCGGGTTCCAGCAGCGGGCGGGGTAGGTCGCTGGCGTACAGCGCGCGTTGGTAACCCAGGCGCAGGTGGCTGCCGGGCAGGCTCAGTTCGGCACCGGCGGTGGCCCCGGCAAGGCGTTGTGAAGGCTTGCCTTCGGCAGTGCGGGTCCAGCCCAGGTCCAGGCCGATGTAGGGGCGTACTTGCAGGGGAGCGGCCCAGCCCCCCGGCAGCGGCTGGCTGACGGTGTTGCGCCAGACGGCGCTGCTGGCACCGGAGTAGGTACGCAGGCGAAACCCGCGCACGGCCGAATCGTCGCTGGCCAGCAACTGCTCGACGGCGGGTAGCGGGTCACTGCTGTATTGCAGAGCCAGTTCGCTCTGCCAGCGCCATGGGTGGCTGGCCGGGCCCTGGCGCAGGTGCAGCAGGTTGGCGCGGTACTTGCGAAAATCCGGGCGCAGGCGTTCCGCTCCCAGCGGTGAGCGGTCGGCGCCGAAGGCATCGATGCCCTGGGCGACACCGAGGTAGCCATTCCACAGGCCGCCCTGGAGCCACAGCAGGTTGATACCCGCTTCCACGCAGACCAGGGTGGGGCTCTGCTGGACGATCACCGCGCCCGCGCTGCGGTTGACCATTTGCTTGCGGTCAAGCCGGGCGCTGGCGCTGAGCATGCCTTGCTGGTTGCGCCACAGCACCCGTTCGACGCTCAGGCCCTGGTAGCTGCTGCTGCCGTCGGCTACCTGGCGGCTGTGGGGGAGCGGCGCCTCGTAGCGCAGCTCGCTGGCGCTGAGCGCGAAGGTCCAGGCGCCGTAGGGGATGCTGTAGTACAGCGAGATGCCTTGGCTTTGCCCGGGCGCATCGAGCACCGTACCGTTCAGTGACAGGCGCAGGTCATCATTGAGGCCCAGCGGGCTGTCCAGGCCGAAGCCTAAGTTCAGGCGATGACGCCCGGTCAGGTCGCTGCCGCGGTTGTCGAAGCGGCTGTCCAGGTGCCCGCGCGAGGCCACCTTGCGCGGCTGCACGACAACCCGGGTGCCGCCCTGCAGTTCGCCGGGTAGCAACTCTGCGGACAGGTCATAAGCGCGCAGTCGGTTGAGCTGGTCGAGGCCTTGCTCCAGGGCTGGCAGGAACAGTGGCTGCCCGAGCAGGCCGGGAAAGGCGCCGGGGAGCGACAGGGGCAACTCGGGGCCGGCCATTTCGATGGACTCGACGAACCCCTCGACGATGACCAGGTTCAGCGGTGCGCCGTCTTGTGGCGGTTGCTGCAGGTAGGGCCGGCTGGTCGGGTATCCGGCTTGCACATAGCGCTGGGTGATGGCTTTCAGCAGCCCGTTGATTTCCGCGATGCCCATGCACGGGGTAATGAACCTGCGGAGGGTTGGCGTTAGCGCCGAGTCGGAAAGCTCGCGGTTGCCGGCCACGCGTACGCCGGTGATGGCCCAGCAGCGCTGGTCGTGGGGGAGGGGTGCGGTGGCGTCGTGGCTTTCGGCAGGGGCGGGCTGGCGCTGCCAGCGTTCCAGGCGCTGTTGCTGTTCCAGCTGTCGCAGCCCGCGCTGCTGATCGCGCAGTTGCTGGCTGGCCGGGTCGTCGGCCAACGCCTGTGGTGCGGCCAGCAAACCTGACAGGCAGCAGGTGAGCGCCCAGCAGGTGGCGCGATGAATGTGGAACGGCATTGAAGCACCCCGCAAATGATGTACGGATTTCGTACTCGTCTGCGTGGATGCTAAAAATTAAGGGGTTCGCCTGGATGCAGTACCCGGCCTAAGCGCTTGTAGGGCGCGTTCTTGCCTGATGGTGGGAAGCTTCCTACAGCATCAGTTGAAAGGCCCGCTATCAGGGCCGAATTTCGATCAACGTGCCATCCCGCACCAGGTCCCACACTTCCTGCATGTCGCGGTTACGCATGGCAATACACCCATCCGTCCAGTCCAGGGTGTGGAAGTACCACTCCGGATACTCGTCGTTGATCGGCGTGCCATGGATCATGATCATGCTGCCGGCACTCACCCCTTCACGAGTGGCACGGGCCGCGTCGTTGATGTTCGGGTAGTTGATGTGTATGGCCAGGTTGAAACGGTCGCTTTGCTTGCGCCAGTCCAGCCAGTAAAGGCCCTCGGGGGTTTTCTTGTCGCCTTCGCGCTCCTTGGCGCCTTTTGGCTGCTTGCCCAGCGAGATGCGGTAGGTCTTCAGCGGTTCGCCACGGCTGATCAGTTGCAGACGGCGCTCGGACTTGATCACCAGCACCTTGTCGATCAGCGGTTGCATGGCCTGCTGCGAAGGCGACGGGGTTTGCACTGCCGGCTGGGGCTTGCGGATGATGGTCTCGGTGAAGGCCGCCTGGGACACCGAGGTAACGCAAAGGCAGAAAAGGGCAAGCAACCAGCGCATGTAACGGTATCCCTGAAGGCTTCTAGGTGGTGGGCGAGACGTTCATCGGCGGCAGGTATTCATGGCCTATGGGGTAGTGCTGCCCGATGCGATCGCGATAGTAGCATTCTAGTGTGCGAGTGACGGTGCGGAAAGCCAGCTCGCCCCACGGAATCTCATGTTCCTCGAACAGCCGCACCTCCAGGCTTTCGACACCGACAGCGAAATCAAGGTCCGCAAGCTCGGCGCGGAAGAACACGTGCACCTGGTTGATGTGTGGCAGGTCGAACAGCTGGTACAGGCTCATGCTGCCGACCCGGGCGCAGGCCTCCTCGACGGTTTCGCGACGGGCGGCCTGGTCCAGGGTTTCGCCGTTTTCCATGAAACCGGCGGGCAGGGTCCAGAAGCCGCGGCGTGGCTCGATGGCGCGCCGACACAGCAGCACCTGGCTGCCCCAGGTCGGCAACACGCCGGCGACGATGTTGGGGTTCTGGTAGTGGATGGTCTGGCAAACCTCGCAGACATACCGCAGGCGGCTGTCGCCCTCGGGGATCCGCTGAGTGACCGGCTGGCCGCACGCGCTGCAGAATTTCATGTGTCGTTCCTTTTGCTCCGGGCTATCTTGGCGCGCCGGCCGTGCCGTCGCAAGCGCACGGGGCTTGGGTGCTTCGCGCCTTTGGTGCATCATGCAAGGCAGGCCTTGGATATGAGCGTGCGCAATGCTGGACGAGCTACTTCGCCGAATGAGCAACCACCAACCCGCATCACTGGAAACCGACCGGCGGTTCCCCGAAGCGGCGGTCCTCTTGCCCATTACCCGCAGCGAAGCGCCCGAGCTGGTCCTGACCCTGCGCGCCAAGGGCCTGTCCACCCACGGCGGCGAAGTGGCTTTTCCCGGTGGCCGCCGCGACCCGGAAGACCCGGACCTGGTGTTCACCGCGCTACGTGAAGCCGAAGAAGAAATCGGCCTGCCACCAGGCCTGGTGGAAGTGATCGGCCCGCTCAGCCCGCTGATTTCGCTGCACGGCCTGAAAGTGACGCCATTCGTCGGGCTCATCCCCGATTTTGTCGAATACCGTGCCAATGATGCCGAGATCGCGGCAGTATTCACCGTGCCGCTGGAATTCTTCCGCCAGGACCCGCGCGACCATACCCACCGTATCGATTACCAGGGGCGCAGCTGGTATGTGCCCAGCTATCGCTATGGCGAATACAAGATCTGGGGGTTGTCGGCGATCATGATCGTCGAACTGGTCAACCTGCTGTTCGATGCCGGCATCAGCCTGCACCAGCCCCCGGAGCGTTACATCGAAAACTGAGCGGGGCCAACCCCGTCGTCTGCGTTGCAGCCTGAGGAGCAAGCATGAAATACCGCCTGGGCGACCTGCGGGTCGAGAGCCACCCCACCAGTTGGGCCGCACCCAACGCCACGCTGATCGGCAAGGTGCGCCTGCAGGCCGATGCCAGCGTGTGGTTTGGCGCGGTGCTGCGCGGGGACAACGAGCTGATTGACATTGGCGAGGGCAGCAACGTGCAGGATGGCACGGTGATGCACACCGACATGGGCTCGCCGCTGACCTTGGGCAAGGGCGTGACCGTTGGCCACAACGCCATGCTGCATGGCTGCACGGTGGGCGACTACAGCCTGGTTGGTATCAACGCGGTCATCCTCAATGGCGCGCGCATCGGCAAGCATTGCATCATTGGCGCCAATGCGCTGATTGCAGAAGGCAAGGAGATCCCCGACGGTTCGCTGGTGATGGGTTCGCCGGGCAAGGTGGTGCGCGAGCTGACCGAACAGCAGAAACGCATGCTCGAAGCCAGTGCAGCGCATTACGTGCACAATGCCCAGCGTTATGCACGGGAGTTGGTGGTTGACGATGAGTGATGTGGTGGAGCGGCCGGTGGCCTCGCCGTGCGTGAGTATCTGTGCGCTGGACGAGCAGGATATCTGCACAGGTTGCCAGCGGACCGTGGCCGAGATCGGCCGCTGGGGGCGGATGGACAACGACGAGCGCCGGGCGGTGCTCAAACTTTGCCATGAAAGGGCAGTAAAGGCCGGCCTCATCCTGTAAGGCTGACTCGCCCCCCCCCCCCCCTGTGGGAGCGGGTTCACCCGCGAACACCGGCGCAGCCGGTGCCATCCACCGTGTTGGATTCTTCGCGGGTGAACCCGCTCCCACAGGCATCGCGTAGCCCTCGAACCTGATGCTGTACCTGTGAGAGCGGGTTTACCCGCGAACCAGCCAGCGGTAATCTGTGCGGCTTGCCCACAGACTACCCGCCATGTTCTATCTGATTGCCTACATCAGCAGCGTAGTGCTGATCAACTACGCCTTCTCCAGCGCGCCGCACCTGGACATCATCTGGTCCGCCTGGGGCGGCCTGGTGTTCATCCTGCGCGACATGGTGCAAACCCGCTTCGGCCATGGCGCCCTGGTCGCCATGCTGGCGGCGCTGGTGCTGTCCTACGTCACCTCGGAACCGGCCATCGCTCTGGCCAGCGCCACCGCCTTCTTCATTTCCGAACTGATCGACTGGCTGGTGTTCAGCGTCACGCGCCGACCGCTGCGCGACCGCCTGTGGCTGAGCTCGGCGCTGAGCATCCCGGTGGACACCTTCATCTTCTTCGGCATGATCGGTGCCCTGACCCCAGCCGTGATCGGCACCGCCATGGCCTCGAAATTCGCCGGGGTCACCGCCGTATGGCTGGCCATGGCATTTCGCGCCCGGCGGGCCGCCGTGGCGGGTTGATGGTGTAGAATAGCGGTCCTTTTTCAGCGGGCGGCGCCAAGCCTGGTGCGGCCCCGGACGCCTTCGAGGACCTGAAATGACCCGTATCGGAACCCCTTTGTCGCCCACCGCGACCCGTGTACTGCTCTGCGGCTGTGGCGAGCTGGGCAAGGAAGTGGTGATCGAGCTGCAGCGCTTGGGCGTCGAAGTGATCGCCGTCGATCGCTACGCCAATGCCCCGGCAATGCAGGTGGCGCACCGCAGCCACGTGGTCAACATGCTCGATGGCGTGGCCCTGCGCGCGGTGATCGAGGCCGAGAAGCCGCACTACATCGTCCCTGAAATCGAAGCCATCGCCACCGCCACCTTGGTCGAGCTGGAAAACGAAGGTTTCAACGTGGTGCCGACCGCCCGCGCCACCCAGCTCACCATGAACCGTGAAGGCATCCGCCGCCTGGCCGCCGAAGAGCTGGACCTGCCAACCTCGCCGTACCACTTCGCCGACACCTACGAAGACTACGCCAAGGCCGTGGCCGATGTCGGCTACCCGTGCGTGGTCAAGCCGGTGATGAGCTCGTCGGGCAAGGGCCAGAGCCTGCTGCGCAGCGATGCCGACCTGCAGAAGTCGTGGGCCTACGCCCAGGAAGGCGGCCGCGCCGGCAAAGGCCGGGTCATCGTCGAGGGCTTCATCGACTTCGAATACGAAATCACCCTGCTGACCGTGCGCCACGTCGGTGGCACCACCTTCCTCGAGCCAGTCGGCCACCGCCAGGAGAAAGGGGACTACCAGGAATCGTGGCAGCCGCAGGCCATGAGCCCGAAGGCGCTGGCCGAGTCGCAGCGGGTGGCCAAGGCGGTCACCGATGCCCTGGGTGGTCGTGGCCTGTTTGGCGTGGAACTATTCGTGAAGGGCGACCAGGTGTGGTTCAGCGAAGTCTCGCCGCGCCCGCATGACACCGGCCTGGTGACCCTGATTTCCCAGGACCTGTCGCAGTTTGCCCTGCATGCCCGTGCCATTCTTGGCCTGCCGATTCCGGTAGTGCGCCAGTTCGGCCCTTCTGCTTCGGCGGTGATCTTGCCCGAGGGGCAGTCGCAGCAGACCAGCTTTGCCAACCTGGGTGCAGCGCTGAGCGAGCCGGATACCGCCATTCGCCTGTTCGGCAAGCCGGAAATCAACGGTACCCGCCGCATGGGCGTGTGCCTGGCGCGTGACGAATCGGTCGAAGCGGCGCGTGCCAAGGCGACCCGTGCTTCGCAGGCGGTCAAGGTCGAGTTCTGATCCGATTGGGGCTGCGTTGCAGCCCTTCGCGGGCACGCCCGCTCCCACAGGTTTCGGCGCTACCCCTGTGGGAGCGGGCGTGCCCGCGAAGGGCCGCAACGCGGCCCCAATTACTTACAGCTGCGTATTGCGGGTCTCTTTCAGGCACAGCACGGCAATCAAGCTGATCACCGCCGCCACCGACACATAACCCCCCACCCAGCTCAACCCACCCATGCTCACCAGCTTCTGGGCAAAGAACGGTGCCGCCGATGCGCCGACGATGCCGCCCAGGTTATAGGCCGCCGAAGCGCCGGTATAACGCACGTGGGTCGGGAACAGTTCAGGCAGCAGTGCCCCCATCGGCGCAAAAGTCACGCCCATCAGGAACAGTTCGATGGCCAGGAACAGCGCCACACCTGCGGTCGACCCCGAAGTCAGCAGCGGCTCCATGGTAAAGCCCGAGGCCACTGCCAGCAGGCCGCCGACGATCAGCACCGGTTTGCGCCCGTAGCGGTCGCTGAGCCAGGCCGACAGTGGTGTGGCCAGGGCCATGAACACCACCGCGAAGCACAGCAGGCCAAGGAACGTTTCGCGGCTGTAGCCCAGCGTGGTCACGCCATAGCTCAGCGAGAACACCGTGGAGATGTAGAACAGCGCGTAGCACACCACCATCGCCGCTGCGCCCAGCAGGGTCGGCAGCCAGTATCTGGAAAACAGGTCGACCACCGGCATTTTCACCCGCTCGTGGCGGGCGACAGCCTTGGCGAATACCGGGCTTTCTTCCAGCTTCAGGCGCACATACAGGCCCACCAGTACCAGCGCGGCGCTGAGCAGGAACGGAATGCGCCAGCCCCACTCGCGGAACTGCTCGTCGCTGAGCACCAGGGCCAGGGTCAGGAACAGGCCGTTGGCGGCCAAAAAGCCGATCGACGGGCCCAGCTGCGGGAACATGCCGAACCAGGCTCGCTTGCCTTCGGGCGCGTTCTCGGTGGCCAGCAAGGCCGCGCCACCCCATTCGCCACCCAGCCCCAGGCCTTGGCCAAAGCGCAGCAGGCAGAGGATGATCGGCGCCCATACACCAATGCTTTCATATCCTGGCAGCACACCGATGGCCGTGGTGGACACGCCCATCAGCAGCAGCGAGGCGACCAGGGTCGACTTGCGGCCGATACGGTCGCCAAAGTGGCCGAACAGTGCCGAACCCAGCGGGCGCGCCAGGAAGGCGATACCGAAGGTGAGAAAGGCCGCCAGCATCTGCGCGGTGCCCGACCCGGACGGGAAGAACACCGGGCCGATCACCAGGGCGGCGGCAGTGGCGTAGACGTAGAAATCGTAGAACTCGATGGCGGTGCCGATGAAGCTGGCGGTGGCTACCCGCGCGGGCGAGTTGACCGGCGCGGCAGGCGCTTCGGCATAGGTGCTGCTGGTTGTCATTGAATAGGTCCCTGACAGTCTGGTCCGGCTCCATTGGGATAAGCCCCGCGGCGTGCAATGCAAAAGGGCAGGCACGGTGGCGCGGGCGCCGGAGCGTTTTGTTGTTGTGTGCGCCCGACTGACGATAGCCCAAGGGGGATAGGGGCGGGGGCGGGCACTGTTCGGGGTGTTGAAGCAGGACCGCGGGGCGTGTCAGTGGAGCGGACTGGCCGTGGAGCGCCGGGTGCGGGTAGCAGGCGGGACGGCGGGGCTGGGTAAGCGTGACCCGAGTATAGCTATCGGGTCACGGTCCACACCAGTACCTTGCTGGCACAATTGTCCTCTGTTTCGAGGATTTCCAGGCGATAGCGGCCGATCTTCAGGCAAACGGCGCTTTCCGGGATACTTTCCAGCGCTTCGGTGACCAGCCCGTTGAGGGTTTTCGGCCCGCCGTCGCAGGGCAGGTGCCAGCCCAGACTGCGGTTGATTTCACGCAGCGAAGCGGTGCCGTCAATGACGAAAGTGCCATCGGGCTGCGGGTGCACGTGGGGGTTGTCCAGGCTGTGTTCATCCTCGAACTCGCCAACGATCTCTTCGAGGATGTCTTCCAGGGTGACGATGCCCAGCACTTCGCCGTACTCGTCCACCACCACGCCCAGGCGGCGCTGCTGCTTGTGGAAGTTCAGCAGCTGCATTTGCAGGGGCGTGCTCTCGGGCACGAAATAGGGTTCGTAGCAGGCGCCGAGCAGCATCTCCAAGGTCAGCTCGGCCTTGGGCAGCAGGTGGCTGATCAGCTTGGTATTGAGGATTGCTTCAACCTGGTTGATGTCGCTGTGGTACACCGGCAGACGGGTGTGGCGGCTGACGATCAGTTGCTCGATGATGCGCTCGATCGGCTCGTCTAGGCTGATGCCGTCCACTTCGTTGCGCGGTACCAGGATGTCGTTGACGGTCATCTTGTCCAGTGACTGCAGGCCGTCGAGCAGGCCGTGGCGCGGTGCTTCGTGTTCCTCATCCTCGTCGAATTCGTCGGCTTCCTGCGGGTGCAGGGCCACGGCCGTGGGTTGCACGCGGAACGGACGCAGGATCAGCTTGGCAATGCCATCCAGCAGGCAGGCTAGCGGTTGCAGCAGGGCGAGGGGTACTTTCAGCAGGCTGGTGCCGAGGCTGACGAACGCCTGCGGGTTGCGCCGGGCCAGGCGCCGCGGCAGGTATTCGGCAAACACCAGCAGGACGAGGGTGGCGGCCAACCCGGCCAGCCAGAAGCCGTGCTCGCCGTTATGGCGCTGGCCGAGCAGGCAGGCCAGGCCCAGCACCAGCAGCTTGCCCAGGCTGGCGCACAGCACCAGGGCCTGGGCCGGCAGCACGGGCTGGCCGTCCTCGCCGGTGCGCAGCGTGCCATTGAGTTGCAGGCGGGCGGCGTCCACCGCGGTGAACAGCGCCGACCACAACAGGGCCAGTGCCAGGGTGCCGAATAGCGGTGCGTACGGCAGGGTATCCATGGGCGGCCGTCAGATATGCAGGATGAATTCGCGAACCAGCTTGCTGCCGAAATAGGCCAGCATCAGCAGGCAGAAACCGGCCAGCGTCCAGCGGATGGCCTTGTGGCCACGCCAGCCCAGGCGGGTGCGGCCCCACAGCAGCACGCTGAACACCACCCAGGCGATACAGGCCAGCAGGGTCTTGTGTACCAGGTGCTGGGCGAACAGGTTGTCGAGGAACAGCCAGCCGGAGATCAGCGACAGCGACAGCAGGCACCAGCCAGCCCAGAGGAAGCCGAACAGCAGGCTTTCCATGGTTTGCAGCGGCGGGAAGTTGCGGATCAGCCCGGACGGGTGCTTGTTCTTCAGTTGGCGGTCTTGCAGCAGCAACAGCAGGGCCTGGAACACCGCAATGGTGAACAGCCCATAGGCCAGGATCGACAGCAGGATATGCGCGAGGATACCCGGCTCTTCGTTGACCAGCGGCACCGTGCCGGGGGGCGCGAACTGGGCCAGCAGCGCGGTCACCGCGCCCAGCGGGAACAGCAGCACCAGCAGGTTTTCCACGGGTATGCGCAAGCAGGCCAGCAGGGTCAGGGCGATGACGGCCACGGCGATCAGGCTGGCGGCACTGAAGAAGTCCAGGCTCAGGCCCAGCGGGGTGATCAGCTGGAAGAACAGCGCACCGGCCTGGGCGAGTACCGCGAAGGTACCCAGCAGGGCAAGCAGGCGCTTGTCGGCCTTGCGGTTCTGGGCAAGGTAAGAGCCCTGGTAGATGGCCGCTGCTATATATAGGCCGGCGGCGATCAGGTTGGGGATGAGGCTGGGTGAGGAGAACATAAGTCCTGGTTGGCGAGCCTTAAAGAGACGGAGTTTGGCATAGATCGCGCTGGTCTAGGAAGACTGGCAGACTGCGGTGCGGCATTCGCGGGTGAACCCGCTCCCACAGGTACGGCGCCGGTTTCGAATGTGGTGCAGGCCCTGTGGGAGCGGGTTCACCCGCGAAGAGGCCGGCACAGCCACCGAATATCTACCAGGCCGCCAGCAAGGTGTGCGCCGCCGCTGCACTTCGCTATAATCGCCGCCTTGCTGTGCCCGGCGGGTATGCATTCCCCCCTGGGCGCCTGACAAACCTCGGCTTTTACTGGGCCTGAAAGGATCACCATGTTCGAAAACCTGACCGACCGCCTGTCACAGACGCTGCGCCATGTCACCGGCAAGGCCAAGCTGACCGAAGACAACATCAAGGACACGCTGCGCGAAGTGCGCATGGCCCTGCTCGAGGCCGACGTTGCCCTGCCGGTGGTCAAGGATTTCGTCAACAGCGTCAAGGATCGTGCAGTCGGCACCGAGGTGTCGCGCAGCCTGACCCCGGGCCAGGCGTTCGTGAAGATCGTCCAGGCCGAGCTGGAAAGCCTGATGGGCGCGGCCAACGAAGACCTCGCACTGAACGCCGCTCCGCCAGCCGTGGTGCTGATGGCCGGCCTGCAGGGTGCCGGTAAGACCACCACCGCCGGCAAGCTGGCGCGCTTCCTCAAGGAGCGCAAGAAAAAGAGCGTGATGGTGGTGTCCGCCGACGTCTACCGCCCGGCGGCGATCAAGCAGCTGGAAACCCTGGCCAACGACATCGGCGTCACCTTCTTCCCGTCCGACATCAGCCAGAAGCCGGTGGCCATCGCTGAAGCGGCCATCCGCGAAGCCAAGCTGAAGTTCATCGACGTGGTCATCGTCGATACCGCCGGCCGTCTGCACATCGACGCCGACATGATGGACGAGATCAAGGCGTTGCATGCCGCGGTCAAGCCGATCGAGACCCTGTTCGTGGTCGACGCCATGACCGGCCAGGACGCGGCCAACACCGCCAAGGCCTTTGGCGAGGCGCTGCCGCTGACCGGCGTGGTGCTGACCAAGGTCGACGGTGACGCCCGTGGTGGTGCCGCGCTGTCGGTGCGTGCCATCACCGGCAAGCCGATCAAGTTCATCGGTATGGGCGAGAAGACCGAAGCCCTCGAACCGTTCCACCCCGACCGCGTCGCCTCGCGCATCCTCGGCATGGGTGACGTGCTCAGCCTGATCGAACAGGCCGAGCAGAACATCGACAAGGCCAAGGCCGACAAGCTGGCCAAGAAGCTGAAGAAGGGCAAGGGCTTCGACCTCGAAGACTTCCGTGACCAGCTGCAGCAGATGAAGAACATGGGCGGCCTCGGCGGCCTGATGGACAAGCTGCCGAGCATCGGCGGGGTCAACCTGTCGCAGATGGGCAACGCCCAGGGCGCCGCCGAGAAGCAGTTCAAGCAGATGGAAGCGATCATCAACTCCATGACCCCGGCCGAGCGCCGTGATCCGGAGCTGATCAGCGGCTCGCGCAAGCGCCGCATCGCCATCGGTTCCGGCACCCAGGTGCAGGACGTCGGCCGCCTGATCAAGCAGCACAAGCAAATGCAGAAGATGATGAAGAAATTCTCCGCCAAGGGCGGCATGGCCAAGATGATGCGCGGCCTTGGCGGGATGCTGCCGGGCGGCGGCATGCCGAAGCTGTAACCCCTATTCCGGGGGCCTGCCGTTTGTCCGGCAGGCGCCCAGAACCCCCGCCGTGGCGGGGCAATGGCCGCGGATTTCGCGGCTCAACCGGCAGATCTGGACGGCAGGGCAGGGCCTTGCCGAAAAAGTCATTTGCAAATGTCCGTGTATTCCCCGAGAATATGCGGCCTTTTGGGCACCCGTGTGCCTATTTGGCATTCAGATTTGCAGTACCAGCTGCTGTATCAACTGCAGCACCGACTATAGGAACGATGTTCACATGGTAACCATTCGTCTGGCCCGTGGCGGCTCGAAAAAGCGCCCATTCTACCACCTGACCGTGACCAACTCGCGTAACGCCCGTGACGGCCGTTTCGTTGAGCGCGTAGGTTTCTTCAACCCGATCGCTGCTGGCGCCGAAGTCAAGCTGTCGGTCAACCAAGAGCGCGTCAACTACTGGCTGAGCCAGGGTGCACAGCCGTCTGAGCGCGTTGCTCAGCTGCTGAAGGACGCTGCCAAGGCTGCTGCCTGAGAAGTATGAACGCGACGCCAGAAAAGGCTGACGACCTCATCGTCGTTGGCAAGATTTTTTCGGTTCACGGCGTTCGCGGCGAGGTGAAGGTGTATTCCTTTACCGATCCGATTGAAAACCTGTTGGATTATCCGCGCTGGACGCTTCGGCACGAAGGCAAGGTAAAGCAGGTCGAGCTGGTCAACGGTCGTGGCTCCCAGAAGGGCCTGGTCGTGAAGCTGAAAGGCCTCGATGATCGCGATGAAGCCCGTCTTCTGAGCGGTTACGAAATCTGCATTCCGCGGAGCCTTTTGCCCAACCTGGCTGCTGACGAGTACTACTGGTACCAGTTGGTCGGCCTGAAGGTCATCAACCAGGACGAACAACTGTTCGGCAAGGTCGATCACCTGTTGGAGACCGGTGCGAACGATGTAATGGTGGTCAAGCCCTGCGCAGGCAGCCTGGATGATCGCGAGCGTCTGTTGCCCTATACGGCGCAGTGCGTGCTCGACGTCGACCTGGAAGCAGGCGTGATGCGGGTTGAATGGGACGCGGACTTCTAAACGATGGGTAACCTTCGCGTAGACGTCATCACGTTGTTCCCCGAGATGTTCTCGGCCATCACGGAGTACGGCATTACCAGCCGCGCGGTGAAACAGGGGTTGCTTCAGGTGACTTGCTGGAACCCGCGGGACTACACCACAGATCGTCACCACACGGTGGATGATCGGCCGTTTGGCGGTGGTCCGGGCATGGTGATGAAAATCAAGCCTCTGGAAGACGCCCTGGTTAGCGCCAGGCAAGCGACCGGAGCAGCGGCGAAGGTGATCTACCTTTCGCCACAAGGCCGCAAGCTGACTCAGCAGGCGGTCAAAGGCCTGGCCGAACAGGAATCGTTGATCCTGATCGCCGGTCGTTATGAAGGCATCGACGAGCGCTTTATCGAGGCTCATGTCGATGAGGAGTGGTCGATTGGCGACTATGTGCTTTCCGGTGGCGAGCTGCCGGCCATGGTACTGATCGATGCGGTTACACGGCTGCTGCCCGGAGCTTTAGGGCATGTGGACTCGGCGGAAGAAGATTCCTTCACCGACGGTCTGCTCGATTGCCCGCACTACACCCGGCCTGAGGTGTATGCGGATCAGCGTGTTCCCGACGTGTTGCTAAGTGGCAACCATGCACACATCCGGCGTTGGAGAATGAAGCAGTCCCTTGGTAGGACCTTCGAACGACGCGCCGATCTTCTGGAAAGTCGCTCGCTTTCTGGAGAAGAGAAGAAGCTGCTCGAGGAATATCTCCGCGAGCGGGACGATAGTTAAACGTATCGATGGTGGATCACGTATCCATCTTAGGAGCACAGCATGACCAACAAGATCATCCAGCAGCTCGAAGCCGAGCAGATGAGCAAGGAAATCCCGACCTTCGCACCAGGCGACACCGTTGTCGTTCAGGTTAAAGTGAAGGAAGGTGAGCGTTCCCGTCTGCAGGCGTTCGAAGGCGTCGTTATCGCCAAGCGTAACCGCGGTCTGAACAGCGCCTTCACCGTGCGCAAGATCTCCAGCGGCGTTGGCGTAGAGCGTACCTTCCAGACCTACAGCCCGCAAATCGACAGCCTGGCCGTGAAACGTCGTGGTGACGTGCGTAAAGCCAAGCTGTACTACCTGCGCGACCTGTCCGGCAAAGCCGCTCGCATCAAGGAAAAACTGTCCTGAGTGCAGTTTGCCCGGTGGCCGAGGCCGCCTAGCGAGAAAAAAGCAGCCTTCGGGCTGCTTTTTTGCGTTTTGACCCCCGAAGATGTGATTGCCATGACTACCCGAGACCAGGAAATCCTGCGCCGCACCGAGCTGTCGGTGACCCGCGTGACCAAGGCGGTGTTCCCCAACACCACCAACCACCACAACACCCTGTTCGGCGGCACCGCCCTGGCCTGGATGGACGAAGTGTCGTTCATTGCTGCCACGCGCTTCTGCCGCCTGCCACTGGTGACCGTGTCCACTGACCGCATCGACTTCAAGCACCCGATCCCGGCGGGCTCGATCGTCGAGTTGGTGGGGACGGTCATCAAGGTGGGTAATACCAGTTTGCAGGTGCAGGTGGATGTGTTCGTCGAGAATATGTACCTGGATGGGCGCGAGCGAGCGATTCACGGGGTGTTCAGCTTCGTCGCCATCGACGAGGACAAGCGGCCGGTGCCGGTTTTGCCCCAGGCCTGAGTTCTCCTGCACTGGCCCTTTCGCGGCTAAAGCCGCTCCCACAGGGATCGCACATACCTCAAGGGCGGTGATATCTCTGTGGGAGCGGCTTTAGCCGCGAAGAGGCCGGTACAGACAACAATTATGCTGCTGTGAAACACTAAGCCACCTCCAACACCCAGCAGCCCCGAATGCCCGCCCTAGACCACCCCCTGATCGACCAGTTCCTCGACGCCCTGTGGCTTGAAAAGGGCCTGTCCGACAACACTCGTATGTCCTACCGCAGCGACCTGGCCCTGTTCAACGGTTGGCTGCAGGAACACGGCGTCAGCTTGCCCGACGCCGGCCGCGACCTGATTATCGACCACCTGGCCTGGCGCCTCGACCAAGGCTACAAGCCGCGCTCCACGGCACGCTTCCTGTCCGGCCTGCGCGGTTTCTTCCGCTACCTGCTGCGGGAAAAACTGGTGGCCATCGACCCGACCCTGCAAGTCGACATGCCGCAACTGGGCAAGCCGCTGCCCAAGTCGTTGTCCGAAGCCGACGTCGAAGCCTTGCTGCAGGCCCCGGACCTGGGCGAAGCCATTGGCCAGCGTGACCGCGCCATGCTCGAAGTTCTCTACGCCTGCGGCCTGCGGGTCACCGAACTGGTCAGCCTGGCCCTCGACCAGGTCAACCTGCGCCAGGGCGTGCTACGGGTGATGGGCAAGGGCAGCAAGGAGCGCCTGGTGCCCATGGGCGAAGAGGCGGTGCTTTGGTTGCAGCGCTACCTGCGCGATGGCCGCGCCGAACTGCTCAATGGCCGCCCCAGCGACGTTTTGTTCCCCAGCCAGCGTGGCGAGCAGATGACCCGCCAGACCTTCTGGCATCGCATCAAGCACCATGCCCGGGTCGCCGGTATCGACAAACCGCTGTCGCCGCATACCCTGCGCCATGCCTTCGCTACTCATCTGCTCAACCATGGTGCCGACCTGCGCGTGGTGCAGATGCTGCTGGGCCACAGTGACCTTTCGACCACGCAGATCTACACCCATGTCGCCAAGGCCCGCCTGCAGCAATTGCATGCCCAGCACCACCCGCGTGGATGAATGTTTTTCATGTTCCGCCGACCGGTCCTTGCAAGGCCCTTCACCGGCGGTGTGATGTGGTAGGCTTGAGCGGTTTGCACCAAGGGCCGCACGGTCACCGCGTATTTTCCGCAGGTGGCGCCCTCCGGCCCCTGTCCGCCTTCAGGAGTTCCCATGCGCGTGACCCAGTTTTTCGCCGCCGCCGCGTTGGCGCTGGCCAGTACCTTTGCCGCTGCCGCGGCAACCGATAGCAATGCTGCTGCCGAGCAGGCCATCCGTAAGTCATTGCAGAACCTCGAGCTGGAAGTGCCCGTCGAAAGCGTGGCCAGCAGCCCGGTCAGCGGCCTCTATGAAGTCAAGCTGCAGGGCGGACGCGTGCTGTATGCCAGCGGCGACGGCCAGTTCGTGATGCAGGGCTACCTGTTCCAGATCCAGGACGGCAAGCCGGTCAACCTCACCGAGAAGACCGAGCGCCTGGGCATTGCCAAGCTCATCAACGGCATTCCAGCCGCCGAGATGGTGGTTTATCCTGCCAAAGGCGAGACCAAGTCGCACATCACCGTGTTCACCGACACCACCTGCCCGTACTGCCACAAGCTGCACGCCGAGGTGCCCGAGCTCAACCGCCGCGGTATCGAAGTGCGCTATGTCGCCTTCCCGCGCCAGGGCCTCGGTTCGTCGGGTGACCAGCAGTTGCAGGCCGTCTGGTGTTCCAGCGACCGCCGTGCGGCGATGGACAAGATGGTCGAGGGTGAGGAAATCAAGGCCGCCAAGTGCGCCAACCCGGTCAGCAAGCAGTTCCAGCTGGGCCAGTCGATCGGCGTCAATGGCACGCCGGCGATCGTCCTTGAAAGCGGCCAGGTCATTCCGGGCTACCAGCCGGCACCGCAGGTCGCCAAGCTGGCACTGGCCAAGTAATCCAATTTAGTACGCCGTCGTCATGGGGTGACGGCATGTTTCACGGTCGGCATAGGTGCCGGCCGTTCAATGGGGAGTTCACAGTGAAACCGGTCAAAGTAGGCATCTGTGGGTTGGGGACCGTCGGTGGCGGAACCTTCAATGTACTTCAGCGCAACGCCGAGGAGATCGCCCGCCGTGCCGGGCGCGGTATTGAAGTGGCACAGATTGCCATGCGCTCGCAGAACCCGAACTGCCAGATTACCGGTACCCCCATTACCGCTGATGTGTTCGAAGTTGCGAGCAACCCGGAGATCGACATTGTCATCGAGCTGATCGGTGGCTACACCGTGGCCCGCGAACTGGTGCTCAAGGCCATCGAGAACGGCAAGCACGTGGTCACCGCCAACAAGGCGCTGATTGCCGTGCACGGCAACGAAATCTTCGCCAAGGCCCGCGAGAAGGGCGTGATCGTTGCCTTCGAAGCGGCCGTGGCCGGTGGCATCCCGGTGATCAAGGCCATCCGCGAAGGCCTGTCGGCCAACCACATCAACTGGCTGGCCGGCATCATCAACGGCACCGGCAACTTCATCCTCACCGAAATGCGTGAGAAGGGCCGCGCCTTCCCGGACGTGCTGGCCGAAGCCCAGGCGCTGGGTTACGCCGAAGCCGACCCGACCTTCGACGTTGAAGGTATCGATGCCGCGCACAAGTTGACCATCCTGGCCTCGATCGCTTTCGGCATCCCGCTGCAATTCGACAAGGCCTACACCGAAGGCATCACCCAGCTGACCACTGCTGACGTGAACTATGCCGAGGCCCTGGGCTACCGCATCAAGCACCTGGGTGTGGCCCGCCGCACTGCCGAAGGTATCGAGCTTCGCGTACACCCGACGCTGATCCCGGCCGACCGCCTGATCGCCAACGTCAACGGCGTGATGAACGCCGTCATGGTCAACGGCGACGCCGCTGGCTCCACCCTGTACTACGGCGCCGGTGCCGGCATGGAGCCTACCGCTTCGTCGGTAGTCGGCGATCTGGTGGATGTGGTCCGTGCCATGACCTCCGACCCGGAAAACCGCGTGCCGCACCTGGCCTTCCAGCCGGATTCGCTGTCGGCCCACCCGATCCTGCCGATCGAAGCCTGCGAAAGTGCCTACTACCTGCGCATCCAGGCCAAGGATCACCCTGGCGTACTGGCCCAGGTGGCCAGCATCCTCTCGGAGCGTGGCATCAACATCGAGTCGATCATGCAGAAGGAAGCCGAGGAACAGGACGGCCTGGTGCCGATGATCCTGCTGACCCATCGCGTGGTCGAGCAGCGCATCAACGACGCCATCGTCGCCCTGGAAGCCCTGCAGGACGTCATCGGCAAGGTCGTGCGCATTCGCGTCGAGCAGCTCAACTAACAATAGTGCCGTGGGGCCGCCAGCGCGGCCCCGGCCCCAGTATCGAAGGTTTGCACCCATGCGCTATATCAGTACCCGCGGCCAGGCTCCGGCCCTCAATTTCGAAGACGTCCTGCTGGCTGGCCTGGCCAGCGACGGCGGCCTGTACGTCCCGGAAAACCTGCCACGCTTCACCCAGGAAGAAATCGCCTCGTGGGCTGGCCTGCCGTACCACGAACTTGCTTTCCGGGTGATGCGCCCGTTCGTCGAAGGCTGCATCGCCGACGCCGACTTCAAGAAGATCCTCGAGGAAACCTACGGCGAGTTCGCCCACGCTGCGGTTGCCCCGCTGCGTCAGTTGAACAGCAACGAGTGGGTGCTGGAGCTGTTCCACGGCCCGACCCTGGCGTTCAAGGACTTCGCCCTGCAACTGCTCGGCCGCCTGCTGGACCACGTGCTGGCCAAGCGCAACGAGCGCGTGGTGATCATCGGCGCCACCAGCGGTGACACCGGTTCCGCTGCCATCGAAGGCTGCCGCCGTTGCGACAACGTCGACATCTTCATCCTGCACCCGCACCAGCGCGTGTCGGAAGTGCAGCGCCGGCAGATGACCACCATCTTCGGCGACAACATCCACAACATCGCCATCGAAGGCAACTTCGACGACTGCCAGGAAATGGTCAAGGCCAGCTTCGCCGACCAGTCGTTCCTCAAGGGCACCCGCCTGGTTGCGGTCAACTCGATCAACTGGGCGCGGATCATGGCCCAGATCGTCTACTACTTCCACGCTGCCCTGCAGCTGGGTGGCCCGGCGCGTTCCGTGGCGTTCTCGGTGCCGACCGGCAACTTCGGCGACATCTTCGCCGGCTACCTGGCACGTAACATGGGCCTGCCGGTCAGCCAGCTGATCGTCGCCACCAACCGCAACGACATCCTGCACCGCTTCATGAGCGGCAACCAGTACGTCAAGGAAACCCTGCACGCGACCCTGTCGCCGTCGATGGACATCATGGTCTCGTCCAACTTCGAGCGCCTGCTGTTCGACCTGCACGGCCGCAACGGCGGCGCCATTGCCGAGCTGATGGCCAACTTCAAGCAAGGTGGCGGCTTCAGCGTCGAGCAAGACCGCTGGACCGAAGCGCGCAAGCTGTTCGACTCGCTGGCAGTGAGCGACGAGCAGACCTGCGAAACCATCGCCGAAGTGTTCGCTGCTACCGGCGAAGTGCTCGACCCGCACACCGCTATCGGCGTCAAGGCCGCCCGCGAGTGCCGCCGCAGCCTGGACACGCCGATGGTGGTGCTGGGCACCGCGCACCCGGTCAAGTTCCCGGAAGCGGTGGAGAAGGCTGGTGTTGGCAAGGCGCTGGAGCTGCCGGCGCACCTCAGCGACCTGTTCAGCCGTGAAGAGCGTTGCACGGTGCTGGCCAATGACCTGAAGGCCGTGCAGGGCTTTGTCAGCCAGCATGGTAACCGCGGCAAGCCTTTGTAAGCATCGAGCCGCACTGCGGCCCATAGCCGGCAAGCCAGCTCCCACCCCGACCGCATAGACCCAAGGTCATGTGCAATCCCTGTGGGAGCTGGCTTGCCGGCGATGGGCTGCGGAGCAGCCCTAATTATCCGAATCTTCCCACTGCTCCATCAGAAACATCCTATTCAGGCCGCCCAGCGCAACGCCTAAATTAGCCGGTCCTCCCATCAGGAGCGGCTCATGCACCAGCCCTACGTGTTGATCCACCAGGCTCGCCCATCCCATCAGATCCTCCTGCACCAGGCCCTCAACGCTCAGGGCATGTTCCATGTGCGCATCAGCGAAACCAGTGCAGACCTCGACGCCTGCCTGAACGCCGATCACCGCCCCGATCTGCTGATCCTTGACCACGCCATGCCAACCCGGGCCGGCCTTGCCTTGCTCGAACAGCAGCACCGAACTCGTGCTTTGCTGTTCGTCGGCCAGGCTACCCCCAAACGCCGCAACCTTGCCCAAGAGGCCAGAAACCGGGGCCTGTGGGTGCTCGCCGAACTGTCCTGGCCGCTGTCGATGCCATGCCTGCAGCGCGCTCTGCAGGCACTGCAGGTGCGCCCGTGGCGGCGTATTCAAACTGTCACGTCCGCCCCGCATGCTCACTGAAGCAGCCGCGGTGTAACGAACTTTCCGCTGCGTCTGTTGGTCAGTTCCTCTATATCCCACCACGCAGCGAGTGATCCGGATGGAAAGAATCTGCAGACTGCTCAACGAAGCCCTGACCCCCTATCAGACCCACCTCGGCGTCGCCGATGCCCAGGGTAATCGCCAACTGACCGTTCATGACCGCCTCGCCGGCATCACCTTGCGGCGCACGGTGAGCGAACGCCAGTTGCAGGAACAACGCCTGTTGGTCGACCTGGTGGATGGCCTTCACCGTGACCTGCAGATCGCCGAAGGGCGTTTGCAGCCCTGTGTGATCGCGGCATTGCAGCAGCGCCAGCAACCCCATGGAACCTTTGCCTGAGTGGTTTATCAGACACTGTAGGGGCAGCCGGGCCAGTGCTTTGCTCCGGCGCTGGCAAGGCTGTCACGGGAAGCCCCCAAGGGCTTTCGCTTGGCCCCGGGCGTGTTTCCCCAGCGCCCGGGGTTTCTTTTTGGGTTGTCTGCGCCAGCTCCCACAGATGCTGCACATGGCTTGAGGTTGATGCGGTCGAGGTGGGAGCTGGCTTGCCGGCGATAGGGCCGGTGCAGGCAATCAGTGGTCTTCGAAGAAGCGCTTGCTCTCTTCCAGGTAGTCTTCCTGCAACGCCGGGTCCAGCCAGCGTGCATACAACCCCGGCAACACATCCCGACGCAGGGCAGGCAGCAGCTGGTCGATGTGCGCAATGGCTTCACGCCCCAGCTCGCTGTTTGAACAGCCCACATGCAGAAACTGGTAGCGGTTTACCCCCTTCACAGGGTGAAACTGGTAGTCAGCCAGCGCCCCGCCTTGCAGGTCGACCAGGTAGCGCACCTCGGGCCAGTAGCCGAGCACCATGCGCAGGCGCCCGAGCTGTTGCATCTGCAGCAGGTTGGCGGTGGCGTCGTTGCCGTAGTGGCGGCTGAACGCGGTATCGGGCAACTGGCCCAGGATGGCGTCGATCTGTGTGCCATAGCTGCGCTCGGCGACAACACCCAGCTTCAGCGGGGTCTTGCTCAGCAGGTTGAGCAGGTCTACCTCCTGGCCGTCTAGGTAAGGCGCCACCAGCGCCTCGCTGTCCTTGCGCAGCACCAGGCCGCCACTGAGCACGCCCAGGGAAGGCACGGAAAACCTCACATATTCGGCGCGCTCCGGCGTCCACAGCAGGGTCGGGTCGCAGGTGAAGCTATTCGGGTCCTGCAGCATCTGGATGCCGCGGGCGCGGTTGACCCGCAGGATGCTGTGGTCGTACTCAGGCATCTGCCTGAACAGCAGGGGCAGCAACTGGTCGATCACCCCTTGGCCTTTTTCCGGCCCTTCCAGAATGGTGAACGGCGGCAGGTCGCGCACCAGCCAGAAGAGGCGCTCCTTGGCGCTGGCAGGCTGCAACAGCAATGCGGGCAGCAGCCCGCACAGCAGGGCCAGGTGGCGTAGGCAACGGGCAGCGCGCATGGACCAGGGCCGCGCCAGTGTCAGACCGTGCCTGCTGCGCGCAGGTTGGCGATGGCCGCCGCGTCGTAGCCCAGGGTGCCGAGCAGTGCCTCGGTGTGTTCGCCCAGTGCCGGGCCTACCCACTCGGTGGAGCCGGGGGTGTCCGACAGCTTGGGCACGATCCCCGGCATGCGGAATGGCTTGCCGTCCGGCAGCTTGGCCTGCAGGAACATTTCGCGTGCCAGGTACTGCGGGTCATTGAACATGTCCTCGGCCGAATAGATGCGGCTGGCCGGCACTTCGGCGGTGTTCAGCACCTGTATCAGCTGCTCCAGCGGCAGGCTGTTGGCCCAGCGGTCGATTACCCCGTACAGCTCGTCACGGCGCAGGTCGCGGCCATCGTTGGTGGCCAGGGTCGGGTCGTCGGCCAGGTCGGTGCGGCCAATGGCCTGCATGAAGCGCTTGAAGATCGCATCGCCGTTGGCGCCGATCTGTACATGCTTGCCGTCAGCGCTGGTGTGAATGGAGGAGGGCGTGATGCCTGGCATGATGTTGCCGGTGCGTTCGCGGATAAAGCCGAACACATCGAACTCCGGGACCATGCTTTCCATCATGGCGAAGATCGCTTCGTACAGGGCCACGTCCACCACCTGGCCCTGGCCGCCGTTGACTTCCCGGTGTCGCAGCGCCATCAGTGCGCCGATCACCCCCCACAAGGCAGCAATCGAGTCACCGATGGAAATGCCCGTGCGCACCGGTGGGCGGTCGTCGAAGCCGGTGATGTAGCGCAGGCCGCCCATCGACTCGCCCACGGCGCCGAAGCCCGGCTGGTCCTTCATCGGCCCGGTCTGGCCGAAGCCCGACAGGCGCACCATTACCAGGCGCGGGTTGAGCGCGTGCAGCACGTCCCAGCCCAGGCCGAGTTTTTCCAGCACACCCGGGCGGAAGTTCTCGATCAGGATGTCGGCCTCGGCCAGCAGGCGCTTGAGAATCTCGCGGCCCTCTGGGTGTTTGAGGTTGAGGGTGAGCGACTGCTTGTTGCGGGCCTGCACGAACCACCACAGCGAGGTGCCCTCGTACAGCTTGCGCCATTTGCGCAACGGGTCGCCGCCATCGGGCGATTCGACCTTGATCACCTCGGCGCCGAATTCGGCACAGATACGCGAGGCGAACGGGCCAGCGATGAGGGTGCCGAGTTCGACAACCTTGAGACCGGCGAGGGGTTTGCTGGGCGTAGTCATGGGGCATCCGTGGCAGCTGGGCAGATGCGTGGTTTTATCATAGGTCCGCAGCGGCAGATACTGCTGCGGGGCAACGAAGGGCAGTATCGGTTAGACTGTGTCACTTTTTCTCTGCGCAAGAAGCCCGTCGACCATGGCCCAGCCGTCCACCACCTACAAATTCGAACTGAACCTGACCGACCTCGACCGCGGCGTGTACGAAAACGTCCGTCAGACCATTGCCCGCCACCCTTCGGAAACCGAAGAACGCATGGCCGTACGCCTGCTGGCCTACGCCCTCTGGTACAACGAAAACCTGTCGTTCGGCCGTGGCCTGTCCGACGTGGACGAGGCGGCGCTGTGGGAAAAGAGCCTGGACGATCGCATCCTGCACTGGATCGAAGTGGGCCAGCCGGACGCCGACCGACTGACCTGGTGCTCGCGCCGCACCGAGCGTACCAGCCTGCTGGCCTACGGCAGCCTGCGCGTATGGCAGAACAAGGTGGTAGACGCGGTCAAGGGGCTGAAGAACCTGAGCATCGCCGCTGTGCCGCAGGAGGTGCTGGAAACCCTCGCCACCGACATGCCCCGCACCATCAAGTGGGACGTGATGATCAGTGAAGGCACCTTGTTCGTCACCGACGACCGTGGCCAGCACGAAGTGCAGCTGGAGTGGCTGCTTGGTGAGCGCGGCTGAAGCCCCTCATGCGTATCGAACCTCGCCCGCTGCCGCCGACCCTGCCATTCCTGGGTAACCTGCCACCCTTGCTGACCCGCCTGTACGCCGCGCGCGGCGTGCAGAGCGAGGCCGAGCTGGACAAAAGCCTCGCGCGCCTGCTGCCGTACCAGCAGCTCAAGGGCATCGAGGCCGGCGTGGATCTGCTGGTCGAGGCTATCGACCAGCGCCAGCGCATCCTCATCGTCGGCGACTTCGATGCCGACGGCGCCACTGCCAGTACTGTCGGCGTGCTGGGCCTGCGCCTGTTGGGCGCGGCTCATGTCGACTACCTTGTGCCCAACCGCTTCGAATACGGTTACGGCCTGACCCCGGAAATCGTCGAGGTGGCGCTGCAACGCCAGCCGCAGCTGCTGATCACCGTGGACAATGGGATTTCCAGCGTCGACGGTGTGGCTGCCGCCAAGGCCGCCGGGCTCAAGGTGCTGGTCACCGACCACCACCTGCCGGGCGCGGAGTTGCCCGACGCTGACGCCATCATCAACCCCAACCAGCCGGGCTGCAGTTTTCCGAGCAAGGCGCTGGCCGGGGTAGGGGTGATCTTCTACGTGCTGATGGCCCTGCGTGCGCGCCTGCGCAGCCTGGGGCGCTACGAAACGCAGCCGCAGCCGAACATCGGCGAATTGCTCGACCTGGTTGCCCTGGGCAGCGTCGCCGACGTGGTGCCATTGGATGCCAACAACCGCATCCTGGTGCACCAGGGCCTCGAGCGCATTCGCGCCGGCCGTGCCCGGCCGGGGCTCAAGGCCATTCTTGAAGTGGCCCGTCGCGATCACCGGCGCATCACCTCGACCGACCTCGGCTTCATCCTTGGCCCGCGGCTGAACGCTGCCGGGCGCCTGGACGACATGAGCCTGGGCATCGAATGCCTGCTGTGTGAAGACGCGGCCCTGGCTCAGGACATGGCCCAGCAGCTGGACGACCTGAACCAGGACCGCAAGTCCATCGAACAGGGCATGCAGCGCGAGGCCCTGGCCCAGCTCAAGGACCTGCCTGTCGAGTCGATGCCATATGGCCTGTGCCTGTTCGATGCCGACTGGCACCAGGGGGTAATCGGTATTCTGGCTTCGCGCCTGAAGGAGCGTTACCACCGGCCGACCATCGCTTTTGCCGACGCTGGCGAGGGCATGCTCAAAGGGTCGGCGCGTTCGGTGCCGGGGTTCCATATTCGCGATGCGCTGGATGCGGTGGCGGCGCGCCACCCGCACCTGATCAGCAAATTCGGCGGCCACGCGATGGCGGCGGGGTTGTCGTTGCCCGAGGCCAATTTCCCGGCATTTGCCGAGGCGTTCGATGAAGAAGTGCGACGCCAGCTGCGCGAAGAGGACCTGACCGGTCGGCTGTTGTCCGACGGCAGCCTGGCGGTGGAGGAGTTCCACCTCGACCTGGCCAAGGCCCTGCGCCATGCCGGGCCCTGGGGGCAGCACTTCCCCGAGCCGCTGTTCCATGGCGTGTTCCAGCTGGTGGAGCAACGCGTGGTGGGCGAGCGGCACCTGAAGGTGGTGCTCAAGAGCGAGTGCGGCTCGGTGCGGTTGGACGGCATTGCCTTTGGCATTGACCGCGAAGTGTGGCCGAACCCGACGGTGCGTTGGGTCGAGCTGGCGTACAAGCTGGATGTGAACGAGTTTCGTGGCAATGAAAGTGTGCAGTTGATGATTGCCCACATGGAGCCGCGTTGAGGGTAGATACCGCCGCTGCTGACGGCCTGGCGCAGGCCCGTTGTGGGAGCGGGTTCACCCGCGAACACCGGCGAAGCCGGTGCCATCCACTGCGTCGCCTGCTTCGCGGGTAAACCCGCTCCCACAGGGCCTGCGGCGGGCTTGAGACTTGCGCTGTACCTGTGGGAGCTGGCTTGCCGGCGATCACCGGCGAAGCCGGTGCCATCCACCGCGTCGCTGCTTCGCGGGCATGCCCGCTCCCACAGGGCCTGCACCGGGCTCAAGGCCTGCGCTGTACCTGTGGGAGCGGGTTCACCCGCGAACACCGGCGAAGCCGGTGCCATGCACCAAGTCGCATTCTTCGCGGGTAAACCCGCTCCCACAAGGCTCTGCGGCGGGCTGGCTAATGTGCTCCATGTGCGATCGATGATCACATCAAACTCAGCGCGCCATACCTAACTCGGCATCATCCATCAGTGCCTTGGCCATCGCACTGAGATAGTGCGCAGCCCAGATCATCATGGGTTTCTCATCCATTAGCCCGACGATGGTCAACTCCCGCACATAGCCCATCAATTCCGAAGCCTGATCACGGGCGTCTCGGCACGGAATGCCCGCTTCGATGCGAAATAATGGGTGGGTCTGGTTTTCACCCTGAAAGAAAGTGGTCTTGCCGACGGTGAACTGGGTGTCGTCTGTGTTCATTAATCCCTCTCCTGATCATTCTGAGCGTTTTGTCGAAGGAGAAGAAATGAGGGAGGATCAGGGACTGTCATTTTCATATCAATCACTCGTATGGTTGCTGATTGACCGCCTCTCCGATTCCACACGAAGGGTGGCAGTTGTACGCGGTGTGGAATCCAGGCTACGAGTAAACCCGGTAGGCTTTGCGGCCTTCCGCGCACAACTGCCATGACGACAGCTACTCGGTAATTGATCGGGATTCCACCCCCGGCCGCTGAATGCCAGCGACCAGCAAAGGCTAGAGAGTCAGAGATTCCAGTAACAATCAGACGCGAGTCGACAGGACTTGTAGGTTATTTCCTCAGCCTAGGCTTCACCAGATCTGGGCCGTAAGGGATATCTGAAACTCTGACCAGACATGGCGCTGATAACGCAGAGCCGTTCAACCTCTACCAAATCCCATGGAACCTCCCCCCCAACCATTCTGGTCTAGTCTGAAGTTATGACCGGACCTGGGCCAGGGACGTGCAATTGAATGTCCGGGCCGGATCACCATTGGAGTCCTTGGGAGGTGCCCTCATGAGCCTGCTGCTCGAGCCTTACACCCTGCGTCAGCTGACCCTGCCCAACCGCATCGCCGTTTCGCCGATGTGCCAGTATTCCGCCGTCGATGGCCTGGCCAACGATTGGCACCTTGTCCATTTAGGCAGCCGCGCCGTGGGCGGCGCTGGCCTGGTAATCACTGAAGCCGTGGCGGTGACCGCCGATGGCCGCATCACCGCCGAAGACCTCGGCCTGTGGGACGACGCTCAGATCGCCCCGCTGCAACGCATCACCCGTTTCATCACCGCCCAGGGGAGCGTGCCCGGCATCCAGCTGGCTCACGCCGGGCGCAAGGCCAGCACCTATCGCCCATGGCTGGGCAAGCAAGGCAGCGTCAAGCTCGAGGAGGGCGGCTGGCAACCGGTGGGCCCGTCGAAAATCGCCTTCGACCCGCAACACACGACGCCGCACGAGTTGAACCACAATGAGATTCAGGCTGTGATCGCCGCCTTTGTCGCCTCGACCGAGCGCGCCCTCAAGGCCGGTTTCAAGGTGGTCGAAATCCATGCCGCCCACGGGTACCTGTTGCACCAGTTCCTGTCGCCGCTGAGCAATCAGCGTCGCGACGAATACGGCAGTTGCTTCGAAAACCGCATCCGCCTGACCCTGCAGGTGGTCGAGGCCGTGCGCAAAGTCTGGCCTGCCGAGTTACCGCTGTTCGTGCGGGTGTCGGCGACCGACTGGGTCGAGGACGGCTGGAACCCGGATGAAACCGTCGAACTGGCCCGCCGCCTGCGTGGTTTGGGCGTCGACCTGATCGACGTGTCCTCCGGCGGCACCTCGGTCAACGCCGAAATCCCCACCGGCCCGGGCTACCAGACGCGCTTCGCCGAGCGTGTGCGCAAGGAATCGGAAATCGCCACCGGCACCGTGGGCATGATCACCGAACCGGCCCAGGCCGAGCACATTCTGCGCACTGGCCAGGCCGACATCATCTTCCTCGCCCGCGAACTGCTGCGCGACCCGTACTGGCCGCTGCACGCCGACGACGACCTGGGCGGCAACAAAGCTACCTGGCCTGCGCAGTACCAGCGCGCCACCAGCCGGGCCAACCCGATTCACGAGTCGGACCTGCGGGATTGACCTGACCCAAGCATTACACGGTCGTTATAGGAGCGGCCTTGTGTCGCGAAAGGGCTGCGAAGCGGCCCCGGGTTTCCAGCTCCGCCGCTGATATTGCCGGGGCCGCTTCGCGCCCCTTTCGCGACACAAGGCCGCTCCTACAAGGTATTGCACCGCCTTTGAATGCGATGCGGTATCTGTGGGAGCGGGCATGCCCGCGAAGAAGGCGACTCGGTGTATGGCACCGGCTTTGCCGGTGTTCGCGGGTGAACCTGCTCCCACAGAGGTCGCGCAAAGTCAGGCGTTGATACTTACGCCTTTTCTATTGGCTACTTCCAAATAGTCGTCCACTGCCTCTTTGAACGCGGCAGGCAATAGCCTGCGCGACCGAGCGTGAAACCCGACGATATCGCAAGTTGTACAAAGGTGCCCGACCCATGAATGGTCTTCCTTGCTGTATTTCACCTTTGCTCGTTGTCCTCGATATTCCATGTCATCCAGCCTCGTGATAATCCAGTTTCGATGACTACAAGCTAAAGGATGTGGCATTAGGAATGGGCCGAACCGATTGCAGGAAAGCTCCTGGGCTGAGGTGCCGGTCTCAGCCCAGGCTTTACCCTCAGTGCTTGATCATCACATGCCGCACACAGGTGTAGTCCTCCAGCCCATACATCGACATGTCCTTGCCATACCCCGAATGCTTCTGCCCGCCATGGGGCATTTCGCTGACCAGCATGAAGTGGGTGTTCACCCAGGTGCAGCCATACTGCAGGCGCGCCGCCAGGCGGTGGGCGCGGCCGGTGTCGCGGGTCCATACCGATGAGGCCAGGCCGTAGTTGGAGTCGTTGGCCCATTCCAGCGCCTGCGCTTCGTCGTTGAAGCGGGTCACCGACACTACCGGGCCGAACACTTCGTTGCGCACGATTTCGTCATCCTGCAGCGCATCGGCCAGCACAGTCGGCTCGAAGAAGAAACCGTCGCCATCAATCGCCTTGCCGCCCGTAACGAGGCGAATGTGCGGCTGGGCAACCGCGCGTTGCACCAGGCCCGCGACCTTGTCGCGGTGCTGGGCACTGATCAGTGGCCCCAGTTCGGTGTCCTCGTCTTCCTGCAGGCCCGGCTTGAGGCTGGCCACTGCGGCCCCCAGGCGTTCGACGAAGCGCTCGTAGATGCCATCCTGCACATACAGCCGACAGGCCGCAGTGCAGTCCTGGCCGGCGTTGTAAAAGCCAAAGGTACGGATGCCGTCGATGGCCGCGTCGATGTCGGCATCGTCGAACACCAGCACCGGGGCCTTGCCGCCCAGTTCCATGTGCATGCGTTTCACGCTGTCGGCGGTGGCGCTGATGATGTGCGCGCCGGTGGGGATCGAGCCGGTCAGCGACACCATGCGCACCTTGGGGTGGTTGACCAGCGGGTTGCCGACCGTCTGGCCACGGCCGAAGATTATGTTCAGCACCCCCGGTGGCAGCAGGTCCCGGGTCAGTTCGCCAAGGCGCAGGGCGGTCAGCGGGGTCAGCTCGGAGGGCTTGATCACCACCGTGTTGCCGGCAGCCAGGGCCGGGGCGATCTTCCACGCCAGCATCATCAACGGGTAGTTCCACGGCGCGATCGAGGCCACCACGCCCAGCGGGTCGCGGCGGATCATCGAAGTATGGCCCGGCAGGTACTCGCCGGCTGCCGAGCCGCCCAGGCAGCGCGCCGCACCGGCGAAGTAGCGGAACACGTCGGCAATTGCCGGGATCTCGTCATTCAGCGCGGCGCTCAGCGGCTTGCCGCAGTTCTGCGATTCCAGTCGGGCCAGTTCGTCGCCATGGCCTTCGATAGCGTCGGCCAGTGCCAGCAAAGCTTGCGAGCGTTCCTTGGGGCTGGTTTGCGACCAGCTGTCGAAGGCCTGGTCGGCGGCGCGCACGGCGCTGTCCACCTGGGCCTCGCTGGCTTCGTTGATCTGCGCCAGGGCACTGCCCAGCGCCGGGTTGAGCACGGTCCAGGCCGGGCCTTCGCCAGCGACCAGTTGGCCATTGATCAGCATCTGCGTTTGCATCGGGGACTCCTCCAGGGTCATTTGCCGCTGCCCGCGACGCTTTCGCCGCCACGGGTCAGGTAATAGGCGCCAAGTATCGGCAGCATGGTCACCAGCATCACCAGCATGGCGACCACGTTGGTCACCGGCACGTCGCGCGGGCGGCTGAGCTGGTTGAGCAGCCAGATCGGCAGGGTGCGTTCGTGGCCGGCAGTGAAGGTGGTGACGATGATTTCGTCGAACGACAGGGCAAAGGCCAGCATGCCACCGGCCAGCAGCGCCGAGCCGAGGTTGGGCAGGATGATGTAGCGGAAGGTTTGCCAACCGTCGGCGCCCAGGTCCATCGAAGCTTCGATCAGGCTCTGCGAAGTGCGCCGCAGGCGGGCGATCACGTTGTTGTAGACGATAACCACACAGAACGTGGCGTGGCCGACCACGATGGTGAACACGCCGGGCTCGATCCCCAGGCTCTTGAACGCCGAGAGCAGGGCGATGCCGGTAATGATGCCAGGCAGGGCAATAGGCAGTATCAGCATCAGCGAAATGCTCTCCTTGCCGAAAAAGCTGCGCCTGTACAGCGCCGCCGAGGCCAGCGTGCCGAGCACCAGGGCGATCAGCGTGGCCAGGCAGGCCACCTGCAGCGACAGCTTTATCGCTTCCAGCACATCGGGCCGGGCAAAGGCCACGGCGAACCACTTCAGGGTAAAGCCCTTGGGCGGGAAGCTGAACGCCGCGTCTTCGGTGTTGAAGGCATACAGGAAGATGATCAGGATCGGGAAGTGCAGGAACAGTAACCCGCCCCAGGCCGCCAGGCGCAGCCCGGTCGAGGCTTTTTCAGAGTGCATCGAAGGCCCCCAGTCGCTTGACGATGGACAGGTACACCGCGATCAGCACGATCGGCACCAGGGTGAACGCGGCGGCCATCGGCATGTTGCCGATCGCCCCTTGCTGGGCATAGACCATGCTGCCGATGAAATAGCCGGGTGGGCCGATCAGCTGCGGCACGATGAAGTCGCCCAGGGTCAGCGAGAAGGTGAAGATCGAGCCGGCGGCAATGCCCGGGATCGACAGCGGCAGTATCACCTGCACGAAGGTTTGCCCGGGCCGGGCGCCGAGGTCTGCAGAGGCTTGCAGCAGCGACGGCGGCAAGCGTTCCAGCGAGGCCTGGATCGGCAGGATCATGAACGGCAACCAGATGTACACGAACACCATGAAGCGCCCCAGGTGCGAAGTCGACAGCGTGCTGCCGCCCACGCCCGGCACCGTCAGCACCGTTTGCAGCAGGGCATCCAGGTGCAGCTGCTGGACGAACCACTGGGCCACGCCGCCCTTGGCCAGCAGCAGGGTCCAGGCGTAGGTCTTGACGATGTAGCTGGCCCACATCGGCATCATCACTGCGATGTAGAAAAATGCCTTGGTCTTGCCGCTGGTGTAGCGCGCCATGTAGTAGGCGATGGGGAAGGCCAGCACCGCGCTGGCCAGCGACACCGCCAGCGCCATTCCCAGGGTGCGCAGGATGATGTCGAAGTTCGACGGGTTGAACAGCGCGGCGAAATTGCCCAGGGTCAGGTCCGGGGTCACCGCCATGGTGAAGTCGTCGAAGGTATAGAAGCCCTGCCACAGCAAGTTCAGCAGCGAGCCCAGGTAGATGGCGCCGAACCAGGTCAGCGGTGGGATAAGCAGCAGGGCCAGGTACAGGTTGGGGCGCCGGTACAGCAGGTTGGACAGGCCGCGCAGCGTGCTCATGTCAGCGGCCCTCCGTTTCCTGCAGCACCGTCATGGCTTCGCGGGGCCAGTGCGCCTGTACCCGTTGCCCTGTTTGCCATGCCTGTGCCTGGGCCTGCCAGCGGTCGTTGGCCTGGCTCACCGCCAGCAGCTGGCCGCTGTCCAGCTGCAGCTCGTAGCGGGTGGCACTGCCCTGGTACTGGATATCGCGCAGCAGGCCACTGACCTGGACGTGCTGGCTGGCTGTGGCCGGGTCGCCGAGGCGGATATGTTCGGGGCGGATGGAGAAGGGGGCCGGGCTGCCATTGAGCGCCATGGCCAGTTCGCCACGCAGCACATTGGAGGTGCCGACGAATTCCGCCACGAAGGTGGTGGCCGGCTGCATGTACAGGTTGCGCGGGGTGTCGACCTGCTCGATACGGCCGCGGTTGAACACTGCGACGCGATCGGACATCGACAGCGCCTCGGTCTGGTCGTGGGTGACGAAGATGAAGGTGATGCCCAGCTGGCGTTGAAGTTTTTTCAGCTCGCCCTGCATCTGTTCGCGCAACTTCAGGTCCAGCGCGCCAAGCGGCTCGTCCAGCAGCAGTACCCGTGGCCGGTTGACCAGCGCGCGGGCCAGGGCCACGCGTTGGCGTTGGCCGCCGGACAACTGCGCCGGTTTGCGCGCGCCGTAGCCGGCCAGGGCCACCATCGCCAGGGCTTCTTCGGCGCGGCTGTGGCGTTCGGCCTTGGCCACGCCTTTTACCTTCAGGCCGTAGGCGATGTTGTCCAGTACGTTCATGTGCGGGAACAGGGCGTAGTCCTGGAATACGGTGTTGACGTCGCGCTGGTAGGGCGGTACGCCCGCAGCCTCGACACCGTGGATGCGGATCGAACCGCTGGTGGGTTGCTCGAAGCCGGCGATCAGGCGCAGGCAGGTGGTCTTGCCCGAGCCAGAGGGGCCGAGCATGGAGAAGAATTCGCCATCGATGATGTCGATGCTGACCTGGTCGACGGCCTTGACCTCGCCGAAGGTGCGGGAAACCTGGGTGAACTGGACGGCTAGGGGCATGCGTGTGCTCCGGACAACTGGCTTACTCCTGTGCCTGCCTCTTCGCGGGTGAACCCGCTCCTACAGGTTCATCACCGCCTGTAAGGGTGGTGCTCTACCTGTGGGAGCGGGTTCACCCGCGAAGAGGCAGGCACAGGCATTCAGGCAACCTCAGCGCCCGCCCATGATCGCAATGTAATCCTGGGTCCAGCGGCTATAAGGCACGAACTTGCCGCCCTGGGCCTGCGGGGTTTTCCAGAAGGCGATCTTGTCGAAGTTGTCGAAACCGTTGGTCTTGCAGCCCTCGGCCCCCAGCAGCTCGTTGCCGGTGCAGGCCGCCGGCACCGCCGGCAACGAACCGAACCAGGCCGCCACGTCACCCTGTACCTTCGGCTGCAGCGACCAGTCCATCCATTTGTAGGCACAGTTGGGATGCTTGGCCTCGCTGTGCAGCATGGTGGTGTCGGCCCAGCCGGTCGCGCCTTCTTTGGGAATGGTCGAGGCCACGGGCTGCTTCTCGGCCTTGAGGCCATTGACCATGTAGCCCCAGGAGCTGGAGGCAACCACGCCTTCGTTCTTCACGTCGCTCATCTGCACCGTGGCGTCATGCCAGTAGCGGTGGATCAGCGGTTGCTGCTGGCGCAGCAGCTCCAGTACGGCCTTGTACTGCGCTTCGCTCAGCTCGTACGGGTCCTGGATGCCCAGTTCCGGTTTGGCCGTCTTCAGGTACAACGCCGCATCGGCGATGTAGATCGGCCCATCGTAGGCCTGCACGCGGCCCTTGTTCGGCTTGCCGTCGGGCAGGTTCTGCGGCTCGAACAGCACACCCCAGGTGGTGGGCGCCTGCTTGAACACGTCGGTGTTGTACAGCAGCACGTTCGGGCCCCATTGGTACGGGGTGCCGTAGACCCGCTTGTCGACCACGTACCAGCCACCGTTCTGCAGCCGTGGGTCGATGTTCTTCCAGTTGGGGATCAAGTCGGTGTTGATCGGCTGTACCCGCTTGCCCGCGATCAGCCGCAGCGAGGCATCGCCCGAGGCGGTGACCAGGTCGTAGCCGCCCTTGGTCATCAGGCTGACCATCTCGTCCGAGGTGGCGGCGGTCTTGACGCTGACCTTGCAGCCGGTTTCCTTCTCGAAGCCGGTCACCCAGTCGTAGGCCTTGTCGCTTTCACCGCGCTCGATGTAGCCGGGCCAGGCGACGATGTCCAGGCGGCCCTCGCCGGGCCCCAGGGCCTTGGGCGGTTCGGCAGCCTGCAGGCTGGCGCTGGCCAGCACGGCGCAGGCGGTTGCGCCGAGCAATGCGGTCTTGTGCACTGACATGGTGTTCCCTCTTCTTGGAGATTTTGGTCGGGGCAGTCATCAAGCAAGCCGTGAAGCGAGCGTTATAGGCGTAGTGCGGTTTACGCGCGGTATTGGCGATATCGAGTCTAGTTGGCTTTTTGCCAGCCAATGCAACATCCGGAAGCAAATCCCCCCATGGCGATCGGGCGGGCAGGGCTTAACCTGACGGTTCCCTTGGCCAACGTGGAGACCGTTTGATGAACACCCGGGGATTGCTCGACCAGTTGCTCAAGTCCGGCCAGGACCTGCTCGCCAGCCAGGCCGGCAAGGGCAGCTCTGGCAAGCCAGGCGCCAGTGCCGGCGGCCTTGGCAGCCTGCTTTCCGGTGCCGGTGGTGGTGCCCTGGCAGCGGGCGCCATGGGTTTGCTGCTGGGCAACAAGAAAGCCCGCAAATATGGCGGCAAGGCCCTCACCTATGGCGGCCTGGCCGCGCTCGGTGTGCTGGCCTACAAGGCCTACGGCAACTGGCAGGCGCGCCAGCAGGTGGCCGCCACCGAGCCACAGACCGTCGACCGCCTGCCGCCGGCCCAGGCCGAGCTGCACAGCCAGGCGGTACTGCGGGCGCTGGTGGCGGCGGCCAAGTCAGATGGCCATATCGACGAACGCGAACGTGCGCTTATCGAGGGCGAATTCACCCGCCTGGACAACGACCGCGAGTTGCAGCACTGGCTGCATGCCGAGCTGAACAAGCCGCTGGATCCGGCCGAAGTGGCCCGTGCCGCGCAAACGCCGGAAATGGCCGCCGAGATGTACCTGGCCAGCGTGATGATGGTCGATCAGGAAAACTTCATGGAGCGCGCCTACCTGGACGAACTGGCCCGCCAGCTGCGCCTGGACCCGGCCCTGCGCCAGGAGCTGGAAAGCCAGGCAAGGCAGGCGGTAGTGCAGTAGCAGCGCTTGTCACGACATTTTCAGCGCCTGTGAGATCGAGCGCCGCGCGGGCGGCGCTCGATCTCACAGGCGCTGAAAATATCGCGACAAGCACCCGGTAGCTTTTACTCCATTCCCGCATTTCAGCCGCATGAGCACTGGGCGCCTGGGCTATACTTCGGCGATTTTTCCCGCTCGTTGTGAATTCCTGAGGGCTGAATGTGAAGAACTGGACCTTGCGCCAACGGATCCTGGCAAGTTTCGCCGTGATCATCGCCATCATGCTGCTGATGATCGTGGCCGCCTATTCGCGGTTGGTGACCATCGCATCCGCCGAACAGGCAGTGGGGACCGACAGCATTCCCGGCCTCTACTACAGCTCGATGATCCGCAGTGCCTGGGTCGACGGTTACGTGGCTAGCCAGCAGTTGGTAGGCCTGTCCAACCAGCGTGAATTCACCTCGGCCGATGCGGAACTGTTCAAGAGCTTCCAGGACCGCCTGAAAGAGCACATGGCCAGCTATCAGGGCACCATTCAGGATGATGACGACCAGGCGCGGTTCGACGCCTTCATCCAGATGGAGGTTGCCTACCTCAAGATCATCGAGCAGGTGCTGGAAGCCTATCGAAAGCACGACTATGCCGAAGCCCAGCGGTTGATCACCGATGTGCTGACCCCGGCCTGGGTAGAAGGCCGCAAGCTTCTGAACGAAGTGATCGAGCACAACCGTGCCGCTGCTGACGCCGACACCAACGAGATTGTCGGTGCCGTGAGCACCGCCAAGGGCAGCATGATGGTTTCGCTGCTGCTGGCGATCATCGCCGCCGGTATCTGCGGCCTGTTGCTGATGCGCGCCATCACCGCGCCCATGCAGCGCATTGTTCATGCCCTCGACAAACTGCGCTCCGGCGACCTGAGCATGCGCCTGAGCCTGGACCGCAAGGACGAGTTCGGCGCCATCGAAAGCGGCTTCAACGAAATGGCCGAGGCCCTGGCCAACCTGGTGGCCCAGGCCCAGCGTTCGTCGGTGCAGGTGACCACCTCGGTGACCGAAATTGCCGCAACCTCCAAGCAACAGCAGGCCACCGCCACTGAAACGGCCGCCACCACCACCGAAATTGGCGCCACCTCGCGGGAAATCGCCGCCACTTCGCGTGACCTGGTGCGCACCATGACCGAAGTCACCTCCGCCGCCGACCAGGCCTCCAGCCTGGCCGGCTCCGGCCAACAGGGCCTGGCACGCATGGAAGAAACCATGCACCAGGTGATGGGTGCCGCCGACCTGGTCAACGCCAAGCTGGGCATCCTCAACGAAAAGGCCAGCAACATCACCCAGATGGTGGTGACCATCGTCAAGGTTGCCGACCAGACCAACCTGCTGTCGCTCAATGCTGCCATCGAAGCGGAAAAGGCCGGCGAGTACGGCCGCGGCTTTGCCGTGGTGGCCACCGAAGTGCGCCGCCTGGCCGACCAGACCGCCGTTGCCACCTACGACATCGAGCAGATGGTGCGCGAGATCCAGTCGGCGGTGTCGGCCGGGGTCATGGGCATGGACAAGTTTTCCGAAGAAGTGCGCCGCGGCATGTTCGAGGTGCAGCAGGTGGGCGAACAGCTCAGCCAGATCATCCACCAGGTGCAGGCCCTGGCGCCGCGCGTGCTGATGGTCAACGAAGGCATGCAGGCCCAGGCCACCGGTGCCGAGCAGATCAACCAGGCGCTGGCCCAGCTCAGTGATGCCAGCACCCAGACAGTCGAGTCGCTGCGCCAGGCCAGTTTCGCCATCGATGAGCTGAGCCAGGTGGCCGCAGGCCTGCGTGGCGGCGTATCGCGCTTCAAAGTCTGACCGCGATGAACGACTTGCAATCGCGCGCCGCGCGGGCGGGCAACGCCAAGGGGGCGTTGTACCTGCAGTTTCGCATTCGGGAGCAACGCTTTGCCCTGAGCGTGCACGAGGTGATCGAGGTGCTGCCGCGCCAGCCGCTGAAACCGATCGCCAAGGCACCTGCCTGGGTCGCAGGCATCCTTGCGCACCGAGGCCTGCTGGTACCAGTGGTCGACCTGGCGGCATTGAGCTTCGGCCAACCGGCAGCGCAGCGCACCAGTACCCGCCTGGTTCTGGTGCACTACCGAGTCGGCCTGCAGCTTGGCCTGATACTGGAGCAGGCCACCGAAACCCTGCGTTGCCACCCCGACGAGTTCCAGCCGTATGGCGTGGACAGCGGCGAGGCCCCGTATCTGGGCCCGGTGCGTCAGGATGAGCAGGGCTTGTTGCAGCGCATCGAAGTCAACGACCTGCTCCCCGATGCCGTGCACGAGTTGCTGTATGCGGGTGATCCGACAGGGATGCCGACATGAACGAACAGCATTTTTTCCGCTATTTGCGCGAGCGCATTGGCCTGGACGTGGAGTCGGTGGGCGCGCCCATGGTCGAGCGTGCGCTGCGCCAGCGTTGCGTGGCCGTGGACGCCGCGGACCTGGATGATTACTGGCTGCATCTGCAGCAGTCGACGGATGAGCAACAGGCGCTGATCGAAGCGGTCATCGTCCCGGAAACCTGGTTCTTCCGTTACCCCGAATCCTTCACCGCCTTGGCCAGCCTGGCGCACAAGCGCCTGGCCGAGCTGGCCGGGGCGCGCCCGCTGCGCTTGCTCAGCCTGCCTTGCTCGACCGGCGAGGAGCCCTATTCGCTGGCCATGGCCTTGCTCGATGCCGGTATCGCGCCGGGGGCGTTCATGATCGACGGCATGGACATCAGCCCCAGTTCCGTGGCCAAGGCCGGGCAGGCCGTGTACGGGCGCAATGCCTTCCGTGGCAGTAACCTGGGCTTTCGCGAGCGTTACTTCGATGCGCTCGACGAAGGCCACCTCCTGCATGAGCGGGTGCGTGACCAAGTCAGCCTACAGGTGGGCAACGTACTCGACCCGGCCCTGGCCAGCCGCGATGGCCTGTACGACTTCGTGTTCTGCCGCAACCTGCTGATCTATTTCGACGTGCCGACCCAGCAACGGGTGTTTGAGGTGCTCAAGCGCTTGCTGCATCCACAGGGCGTGCTGTTCATCGGCCCCGCCGAAGGCAGCTTGCTGGCGCGGTTGGGCATGCGCCCGCTGGGGATTGCCCAGTCGTTCGCCTACGTGCGCCAGGAGGGCGGTAGCGCTGCGCTGGCTACGCCCCCGGTCCAGCCCTTGCGGCGCACATCGCCAGCACCGGCCAAGCCAGGCTATCCGTTACCGAGCGCAGCGTCGTCGCCGCGCCCACTGCGGGTGCTGCCCGTGCCCTCCAAGCCAGCGCCAGCGCGCGAGCACAAGCGCGAGGAGGCAAGCGAGTTGCTGGCCAGCATCGCCCGGCTTGCCAATGCCGGCGCCAGCGAGCAGGCCCGTGCCGAATGCCAGCGCTACCTGGGCCAGTTCGCGCCTTCGGCGCAGGTTTACTACTGGCTGGGGCTGCTCAGCGACACCGAAGGCGATGCGCAGCAGGCTCTGACCCATTATCGCAAAGCCCTGTACCTGGAACCGCAGCACTCCGAGGCGCTGGTACACCTGGCTGCCTTGCTGGCAGCCCAGGGTGACCTGGCCGGTGCCCGGCGCCTGCAGGAGCGCGCCGCACGGGTTGGCAGGGAGTCTGAACGATGAAGGAATCCGCGATGCAATTGCTCGCCGAGGATGACGCGCACATCGACGACTGCTGGAACCGCATTGGCGTGCACGGCGACAAGCAGTGCCCGCTGCTGGAGCGTCACGTTCACTGCCGCAACTGCGAGGTATATGCCGCAGCGGCCACACGCCTGCTCGACCGCTACGCGCTGATCCAGGACCACCAGGCTGCCGCGGCGCCACCGGTCGAGGAGAACACTGGCCGCTCCATGCTGCTGTTCCGCCTTGGCGAAGAATGGCTGGCGCTGCCCACCGCCTGCCTGGCCGAAATTGCCCCGCTGCAGGCGGTGCATTCGCTGCCGCACCAGCGCTCGCGGGTGCTGCAGGGGGTGGCCAACGTACGTGGTGCGCTGGTGCCGTGCCTGTCACTGGCTGACTTGCTGGGTGTGCAGGCCAGCGCTGCCGAGCAACGTGGCGGCCGGGCGATGCCACGCATGCTGATCCTGGCCGCGGAGGGCGGGCCGGTGGTGATGGCGGTCGAGGAAATCGACGGCATTCACCGGCTCGACCCGCTTCTGCTGAACAGCGGGCAGGACGCCTCCCACTTCACCGCAGCGGTCCTGCAATGGCGTGGCCGCAGCGTGCGGGTGCTGGACGATCAACATTTACTGTCTGCCGTGCAGCGGAGCCTGTCATGACCCCAGAGCAAATGCGCGACGCATCGTTGCTCGAACTGTTTAGCCTGGAGGCCGAGGCGCAGACCCAGGTGCTCAGTGCCGGCCTGATGGCGCTGGAGCGTAATCCCACGCAGGCCGACCAGCTTGAGGCTTGCATGCGCGCGGCCCACTCGCTGAAGGGCGCGGCGCGGATCGTCGGAGTGGACGCTGGCGTCAGCGTCGCCCATGTCATGGAGGACTGCCTGGTAGCCGCCCAGGAGGGTCGCCTGCGGCTGAGCGCCGAGCATATCGATGCCCTGTTGCAGGGCACCGACCTGTTGATGCGCATCGCCACGCCTGGCGATGCCGGGGCACAGGCGACCCTGCCGGTGTTCCTTGCGCAAATGGCCAACCTGCTCGACCCGGGGGCGGCAGCCTTGCCCCCCGCGCCGCCAGCCGTGCCAGCGCTGCCGGAAACGCCGGCGCAAACCGTGCAAGCCGAACCTTTGCCGCTGCCCGTCGAACCCTTGGAGCCTGAGCCCGAGCCCGAGCTGGCCCCGCGTCGCAAGGCCGGCAAGCGCACCGGCGAAGGTACGGAGCGGGTGCTGCGGGTCACCGCCGATCGCCTCAACAGCCTGCTCGACCTGTCCAGCAAGTCGCTGGTGGAAACCCAGCGGCTCAAGCCTTACCTGGCCACCCTGCAGCGCCTCAAGCGCATGCACGGCCAGGGCATGCAAGCGCTTGATGGCCTGCGCATGCAACTGGAGGACAGTGGCCAGAGCAGCGAGGTGCTCGAAGCCCTGGCACAAACCCAGCGCCTGCTGGCAGAAACCCAGCAAATCCTGCAGCAGCAGGCTGCCGACCTGGACGAGTTCGGCTGGCAGGCCAGCCAGCGCGCACAACTGCTCTACGACACCGCGCTGGCCTGCCGGATGCGGCCGTTTGCCGATGTGCTGACCGGCCAGAGCCGCATGGTGCGCGACCTTGGCCGTTCGCTGGGCAAGCCGGTGCGGCTGCTGGTGGAAGGGGAGAAGACCCAGGTCGACCGTGATGTGCTGGAAAAGCTCGAGGCACCGTTGACCCACCTGTTGCGCAATGCGGTCGACCACGGCATCGAGCTGCCCGAGCGACGCCTGCTGGCGGGCAAGGCGGAGGAGGGCGTGATCCGCCTGCGGGCCTCGCACCAGGCCGGTATGCTCAGCCTTGAACTGATCGACGACGGTGCCGGCATCGACCTCGAACGCCTGCGCAGCAGCATTGTCGAGCGCGCCCTGTCGCCCGCTGACACGGTGGCGCGCATGAGCGAGGAAGAGTTGCTGACATTCCTGTTCCTGCCCGGTTTCAGCCTGCGCGACAAAGTCACCGAGGTGTCCGGGCGCGGTGTCGGCCTGGATGCGGTGCAGCACATGATCCGGGAGCTGCGCGGTTCGATAGAGCTGACCCAGCTGGCCGGGCAGGGCTGTCGTTTCCATTTGCAGGTGCCACTGACCTTGTCGGTTGTGCGCAGCCTGGTGGTCGAGGTGGGTGGCGAGGTCTATGCCTTCCCGCTCGCTCATATCGAACGCACGCTCGAAGTAAGTGCCGAAGAGATCGTGCAGATCGAGGGGCGCCAGCATTTCTGGCACGAAGGCCGCCACATAGGCCTGGTCGCGGCCAGCCAACTGCTCAATCGCCCGGCCGGGCAAACGCAGCAGAGCAACCTGCGCGTGGTGGTGATCCGCGAGCGCGAGCAGCTGTACGGGGTGGCCGTGGAGCGACTGGTGGGCGAGCGGGTGCTGGTGGTGATGCCGCTCGACCCACGGCTGGGCAAGGTGCAGGACATCTCTTCCGGCGCCCTGCTCGACGATGGCTCGGTGGTGCTGATCGTCGATGTGGAGGATCTGCTGCGTTCGGTGGAGAAGCTGCTCAGCACCGGCAGCCTGGAACGCATCGACCGCGGCAGCAGCGGCACCCGTGGCGTGGCGCGCCAGCGCATCCTGGTGGTTGATGATTCGCTGACCGTGCGTGAACTGCAGCGCAAGCTGCTCGGCAACCGTGGCTACGACGTGGCCGTTGCGGTGGATGGCATGGACGGCTGGAACGCCTTGCGTGGCGAGGACTTCGACCTGCTGATCACCGACATCGACATGCCGCGCATGGACGGCATCGAGCTGGTCACCCTGGTACGCCGCGACCAGCGCCTGCAATCGCTGCCGGTGATGGTGGTGTCCTACAAGGACCGTGAGGAAGACCGACGGCGGGGCCTGGATGCCGGCGCCGACTACTATTTGGCAAAGGCCAGTTTCCATGACGATGCGTTGCTGGATGCTGTGGTTGAGCTGATCGGAGGTGCTCAGGGATGAAGATCGCCATCGTCAACGACATGCCCATGGCCGTCGAGGCGCTGCGCCGGGCGGTTGCCCTCGAACCGGCGCACCAGGTGGTGTGGGTGGCCAGTAATGGCGCCGAGGCGGTGCAGCGCTGCACCGAGCAGCAGCCAGACCTGATCCTCATGGACCTGATCATGCCGGTCATGGATGGCGTCGAGGCCACCAGGCGGATCATGGCCGAAACCCCTTGCGCCATCGTCATCGTCACGGTCGATCGCAAGCAGAACGTGCACCGGGTATTCGAGGCCATGGGCCACGGCGCCCTCGACGTGGTCGACACGCCGGCGCTGGGGGCGGGCGATCCGCGTGAAGCGGCAGCGCCACTGCTGCGCAAGATCCTCAACATAAGCTGGTTGATTGGTCAGCAGCGCGCACCGGCCGCACGCCCGGTCGCCGCACCCGTGCGGGCGGCGTCACAGCACCGCGGGCTGGTTGCGATCGGTTCGTCCGCTGGCGGCCCGGCGGCCCTCGAAGTACTGCTCAAGGGCCTGCCGGCGGCGTTTCCGGCGGCCATCGTGCTGGTCCAGCATGTGGACCAGGTATTTGCCGCGGGCATGGCAGAATGGCTCAGCAGCGCCGCCGGCTTGCCGGTGCGCCTGGCCCGTGAGGGCGAGCCACCACAGCCGGGGCAGGTATTGCTGGCCGGCACCAATCACCACATCCGCCTGCTACAGAACGGCCAACTGGCCTACACTGCCGAACCTGTCAATGAAATTTACCGGCCCTCGATCGATGTGTTCTTCGAGAGTGTGGCGCGCTATTGGACCGGCGATGCGGTGGGTGTGTTGCTTACCGGCATGGGCCGCGATGGTGCCCAGGGCCTGAAGCTGATGCGCCAGCAGGGCTTCCTGACCATTGCCCAGGACCAGGCCAGCAGCGCGGTATACGGGATGCCCAAGGCCGCTGCGGCCATCGATGCCGCAGTGGAGATCCGCCCGCTGGAACGCATAGCCGGGCGCTTGATGGAATTTTTCGCAAAATGACGAAGTGTATTGAATCACGCCGCCAGGCCGGCAGTGATCGGGTGAACAGGTATGAATGATTTACCGATCGAAGGTTTCACGACCCCCAACGAGAACTCGGCGATGGTGCTGCTGGTCGACGACCAGGCCATGATCGGCGAGGCGGTGCGGCGTGGCCTGGCCAACGAAGAGAACATCGACTTCCACTTCTGCGCCGATCCGCACCAGGCAGTGGCCCAGGCCGTGCGAATCAAGCCTACGGTGATCCTCCAGGACCTGATCATGCCTGGCCTGGACGGGCTGACCCTGGTGCGTGAATACCGCAACAACCCGGCTACCCAGGATATCCCGATCATCGTCCTGTCGACCAAGGAGGACCCGCTGGTCAAGAGCGCAGCCTTTGCTGCCGGGGCCAACGATTACCTGGTCAAGCTGCCGGATACCATCGAGCTGGTGGCGCGCATCCGCTATCACTCGCGTTCCTACCTTACCCTGTTGCAGCGCGACGAGGCCTACCGTGCTTTGCGCGTCAGTCAGCAGCAACTGCTCGATACCAACCTGATGCTGCAGCGGCTGATGAATTCCGATGGCCTGACCGGGTTGTCCAACCGCCGCCACTTCGACGAGTACCTGGAACTGGAATGGCGCCGAGCCATGCGTGAGCAGCAACAGTTGTCGCTGCTGATGATCGACGTGGATTACTTCAAGGCCTACAACGACAGCTTTGGCCACCTGGCCGGTGACGAGGCCTTGCGCCAGGTGGCCGAGGCGATCCGCGGCTCGTGCTCGCGGCCGACCGACCTGCCGGCGCGCTATGGCGGCGAGGAATTCGTCCTGGTATTGCCCAACACCTCGCCGGGTGGGGCACGCCTGGTGGCCGAGAAGCTGCGCCAGACCGTGCTCGGCCTGGGCATCCCGCACACCGCGCCGGTGCCCGACTCGTATCTGACCGTGAGCATTGGCCTGGCCACCCAGACTCCGTCCATCGGCAGCCATAGCCGGCAACTGATCTCGGCTGCGGACAAAGGCCTGTACCAGGCCAAGAATGGCGGGCGCAACCAGGTTGGCATCGCCTGACAGGGCCTGCACGGTAATTGCGGCCATTCGGCGCCCGGCGGGTCTGCCGCCCTGCGGCGGACTCGGTTATACTCGCAGGCTTTTCACCGAATTCGTGCGAGTAGCCAGCCCATGGAAATCCAACCGATCCTGAACACCATCAAGGACCTCACCGAGCGTTCCCAGTCCATTCGGGGGTATCTTTGACTACGATCACAAGCATGACCGCCTGATCGAAGTCAACCGCGAGCTGGAAGACCCCAACGTCTGGAACAAGCCCGAGTACGCCCAGGCCCTGGGCCGCGAGCGTGCCATGCTGGCACAGGTCGTCGAGACCCTGGACAAGCTGTCCGGCGGCCTGGCGGACTGCCAGGACCTGCTCGACATGGCCGTCGAGGAAAATGACGAAGGCGCCGTCGGCGACGTCGTGACCGAGCTGGAAGGCCTGGAAGAAAAACTGGCGCAGCTCGAGTTCCGTCGCATGTTCAGCGGCGAGATGGACATGAACAACGCCTACCTGGACATCCAGGCCGGCTCCGGTGGTACCGAGGCGCAGGACTGGGCCAACATCCTGCTGCGCATGTACCTGCGCTGGGCCGACAAGCGTGGTTTCGATGCCACCATCATCGAGCTTTCCGAAGGTGAAGTCGCCGGCATCAAGGGCGCCACCGTGCATGTCAAGGGCGAGTACGCCTTCGGCTGGCTGCGCACCGAGATCGGCGTGCACCGCCTGGTGCGCAAGAGCCCGTTCGACTCCGGTGCCCGTCGCCACACCTCGTTCTCGGCGGTGTTCGTGTCGCCCGAGATCGACGACAAGGTCGAGATCGAGATCAACCCGGCCGACCTGCGTATCGACACCTATCGTTCCTCCGGTGCCGGTGGTCAGCACGTGAACACCACCGACTCGGCGGTGCGTATTACCCACGTACCGACCAACACCGTGGTGGCCTGCCAGAACGAACGCTCTCAGCACGCCAACAAGGACACCGCCATGAAAATGCTGCGGGCCAAGTTGTACGAGCTGGAAATGCAGAAGCGCAATGCCGCCTCGCAGGCGCTGGAAGACAGCAAGTCGGACATCGGCTGGGGTCACCAGATCCGCTCCTACGTGCTGGATGACTCGCGTATCAAGGACCTGCGTACCGGTGTAGAGCGCAGCGACTGCCAGAAGGTATTGGACGGCGATCTCGACCAGTACCTGGAAGCGAGCCTCAAGCAAGGGCTGTAAATCGCACACAACCGCCGCGGTACCTGGCATGGGCCGGTACCGCGTGCCCTGCCCGAAAGGGGCACCGAACACCTGATGGAAAGAATGACGAAATGAGCGACCTCAAGACCGAAGCGCAAGACCTGCAACAGGAAGAAAACGCCCTGATCGCCCTGCGCAAGGAAAAGCTTGCCGCCGAGCGCGCCAAGGGCAATGCCTTCCCCAATGACTTCCGTCGCGACAGCTACTGCAACGACCTGCAGAAGCAGTATGCGGACAAGACCAAGGAAGAACTGGAAGCTGCAGCGATTCCGGTCAAGGTTGCCGGCCGCATCATGCTCAACCGCGGCTCGTTCATGGTCATTCAGGACATGACCGGCCGTATCCAGGTCTACGTCAACCGCAAGACCCTGCCGGAAGAAACCCTGGCCGCGGTCAAGACCTGGGACCTGGGCGACATCATCAGCGCCGAAGGTACCCTGGCCCGTTCCGGCAAGGGCGACCTGTACGTCGAAATGACCAACGTGCGCCTGCTGACCAAGTCGCTGCGCCCGCTGCCCGACAAGCACCACGGCCTGACCGACACCGAGCAGCGCTACCGCCAGCGTTACGTCGACCTGATGGTCAATGAAGAAACCCGCCACACCTTCCGTGTGCGTTCGCAGGTGATCTCGCACATCCGCAAGTTCCTCATCGAGCGCGACTTCCTCGAAGTCGAGACGCCGATGCTGCAGACCATCCCGGGCGGTGCCGCAGCCAAGCCGTTCGAAACCCACCACAACGCCCTGGACATGGCCATGTTCCTGCGCATCGCGCCGGAGCTGTACCTCAAGCGCCTGGTGGTTGGTGGCTTCGAGAAGGTGTTCGAGATCAACCGCAACTTCCGTAACGAAGGCGTTTCGACTCGTCACAACCCTGAATTCACCATGCTCGAGTTCTACCAGGCCTACGCCGACTATCGCGACAACATGGACCTCACCGAGGAACTGTTCCGCGAGCTGGCGCAGCTGGTACTTGGCACTACCGACGTGCCGTATGGCGACAAGGTGTTCCACTTCGGCGAGCCGTTCGCCCGCCTGTCGGTATTCGACTCGATCCTCAAGTACAACCCGGAGCTGACTGCTGCCGACCTGCAGGACGTCGACCGCGCCCGCGACATCGCCAAAAAGGCCGGTGCCAAGGTGCTGGGCCACGAAGGCCTGGGCAAGCTGCAGGTGATGATTTTCGAAGAGCTGGTCGAGCACAAGCTGGAGCAGCCGCACTTCATCACCGAGTACCCGTTCGAAGTATCGCCGCTGGCCCGTCGCAACGACGACAACCCGGCTGTTACCGACCGTTTCGAGCTGTTCATCGGTGGCCGCGAGATCGCCAACGCCTACTCCGAGCTCAACGATGCCGAAGACCAGGCCGAGCGCTTCCTGGCCCAGGTGGCCGAGAAGGACGCCGGTGACGACGAAGCCATGCACTACGACGCCGACTTCGTTCGCGCACTGGAGTACGGCATGCCGCCGACTGCAGGTGAAGGTATCGGTATCGACCGCCTGGTGATGCTGCTGACCAACTCGCCGTCGATCCGCGACGTGATCCTGTTCCCGCACATGCGTCCGCAGGCCTGAGTGAATTGAACGAGCCGCCTTTCGAGGCGGCTTTTTCTTGCCTGAAGCTTTATGTTGTCAGTACCGGCCTCTTCGCGGGCACGCCCGCTCCCACAGGGACCCCACTACCCTCAGGCTGGTGCGGTCCCTGTGGGAGCGGCTTTAGCCGCGAAGAGGCCGGCACTGACGAAACACTGTCCATGAGGTACCCCCCCGTGACACCCGCAATGCCTCACCAGGGCGCCGCCGGCATCGCCACCGCCGTCGCCGAAAGCGTGCAATACCAAGGCCGCAAGACTGCCCGCCAGGGCAGCGAGCAGCGTCGCCAACTTATCCTCGACGCCGCCATGCGCATCGTCGTGCGCGATGGCGTACGCGGTGTGCGCCATCGCGCCGTCGCCGCCGAGGCCGGTGTGCCATTGTCGGCCACCACCTACTACTTCAAGGATATCGAGGACCTGCTGACCGATACCTTCGCCCAGTACGTCGAACGCAGCGCCGCCTACATGGCCAAGCTGTGGGCCAATACCGAGGTGCTGTTGCGCCAGTTGCTGGCCCAGGGTGACGGCAGCCCGCAGGCGCGGGCGCGGTTGGCTGACGAGGTAGCACGCATGACTGCCGACTACGTGCAGCGACAGTTGCTGACCCGCCGCGATTTCCTGATGGCCGAGCAGGCCTTCCGCCAGGAGGCGCTGCTGTGCCCGCGCCTGGCTCAACTGGTGTGCGCCCATGAACAGATCCTGCTGCATGGCACCCGCCAATTGCTGCAGGTGGTGGGCTCGCAGCAACCGGAACAGGACGCCCAAATGTTGACGGCGATTATCGAGCAGATGGAATATCAGGGCCTGCTCAAGGATGCGAACGCGCAAGCCGATGGGCAGATGCTCGCTATGCTTAGCCGATACCTGCAGCTGGTGCTGGCATCGGCCTGAGCCGAGACCGACTTTTCAAGGAGAACCTGATGAAAGCCTGGCGTGTGGTGTTGTTGACTTTGTCATTCCTGCTGCTGGGCGGTTGTCTGGTGACCTTCCACGAGCCGTTGCCGAGCAACCAGGCAGCGCCCAAGGCCCTGCTGGGCAAGTGGAGCAGCAAGGACGCCTGGGGCGAGCCGCTGAAGCTGGTAATCAGCCGTAGCGGCGGCGATGCCTACAAGGCGGTGGCCACGGCCAAGGGCAAGGCCCCTGAGGAATACGTGTTCACCGTGTCACGCCACGGTAACCGCTGGTACCTGTCGGCTGGCGTGCCGAAGCGCCTGGGTGGCAACTTCCTGATCGGCGGTTTCGATATCGTCGATGGCAAGGAACTGGTGGTCTACAACCTGGATGTCGAGCAGGTGCAGCAGGCGGTGGACAAGAAGGAGCTGACCGGGCGCAGCACCGAAGTGCCGGAAGACAACGGCGACGGCGTGCTGATCGACAGCCCGTCGGCGCGGGTGCTGGCGTACCTGGACGACCCGGCCAACTCCGACCTGTTCGTTGAAGTGGCGCGGTTCCAGCGCTCAGGCAAATGACCGTGCTGGCTTCTTCGCGGCTAAAGCCGCTCCCACAGGGACCGCACCGGTTTCGAGCCTGATGCAGTACCTGTGGGAGCGGCTTTAGCCGCGAAGAGGCCGGTACAGGTTTCTTGTACTAGAAAGGAGTCCCCGGTGGACGAATACCAGCAAACCATCCGTGCCCTGTCCGACCGCATCGTTGCGGCACAGACCCCGATCCGGGTTCTGGACGCGGTGAAGTGGGACGACAACATCCGCCAGGGGTTCCTCAAGGCCAAGGGCAAGGAGCCGCCGGCTGTCGACCGTGCCTACTACCAGTCGCGCCCGCTGGCGTTCGATTCCAGCGCGGTAAAGGCCGAGTTTCAGGGCATCGAGCGCGACATCATTCGCCAGCTCGGCCAGTTCAACCCGGTCGGGCAGATCATGAAGCGCATGTGCCGCGAATACCGCATGGTGGTGCGCATGCTCGAAGCGCGTGGAACCGAGGATTTCGGGCTGATCTCCCAGGAACTGTACGGCGCTGCCTCGGATGCCTTTCACGCTGGTGATCCGACCTTGGCCGACCTCGGCCTGATGCTGTCGGACTACCTGAACAACATCGATGGCCGTGGCGACCTCAAGGACGAGCCGAAGAACCTCACTGCCAAGGAAGCCGTGGAAATCCTCCAGCACCGGTTGAACAAGGTATTCGGCGAGGCCGAGGAGACCATCCGTGTGTTCGAGTCCGACGGTATCGTCGCCGATGCCGCGGCCGGGGCCGACTACATCAAGGTGCGTGCCGACGCCATGTTCAACTCCCGTGACGTGCGCGCCCTGGAGGTGCACGAAGGGCTGGTGCATGTCGGCACCACGCTCAACGGCCTGAACCAGCCGATCTGTACCTTCCTGGCCAAGGGCCCGCCCTCGTCGACGGTCACCCAGGAAGGCCTGGCCATCCTCATGGAGGTGATCGCCTTCGCCTCCTACCCCAGCCGCCTGCGCAAGCTCACCAACCGCACCCGCGCCATCCACATGGTCGAGGAGGGTGCCGATTTCATGCAGATCTACAACTTCTTCCGCGAGCAGGGGTTCGAGATGGCGCAGAGCTACAGCAACGCCAGCCGTGTGTTCCGCGGGTCGGTGCCCAATGGCCTGCCATTTACCAAGGACTTGTCCTACCTCAAAGGCTTCATCATGGTTTACAACTACATTCAGTTGGCCGTGAAGAAGGGCAAGCTCGAACAGATCCCGTTGCTGTTCTGTGGCAAGACCACCCTGGAAGACATGCGTACCCTGCGACAGCTGGTCGAGGAAGGCCTGGTCGAGCCGCCCAAGTACCTGCCCGAGCAGTTCCGCGACCTCAATGCGCTGTCGGCCTGGATGTGCTTCTCCAACTTCCTCAACCACCTGAGCCTGGACCGTATTGAAGCCGATTACGCGAACATTCTCTGAGTGCTGCCGCCTGTTGGCCCTGGGTTTGATCCTGCTGGGCCTGGGCGGTTGCAGCAGCCTGCTGTTCTATCCCGAGCGCGGCCAGCCGTTCACGCCCGAGCGGGCCAGGCTCGAGTACCGCGATGTCACCTTGATCACTGCTGATGGTATCCGCCTGCACGGCTGGTGGTTGCCGGCCAAGGACGGGGTCGAGGTCAAGGGGACGGTGCTGCACCTGCATGGCAATGGCGGCAACCTGCCTGGGCACCTGGGCGGCAGCTACTGGCTGCCGGAGCAGGGCTACCAGGTGTTGATGATCGATTACCGCGGCTATGGCCTGTCCCAGGGCGAGCCGAGCCTGCCCGAGGTGTACCAGGACATCGCCGCGGCCATGGCCTGGCTGGAGCAGGCGCCCGAAGTCAAGGGCAAGCCGCTGGTGCTGCTGGGGCAGAGCCTTGGCGGGGCCATGGCCATTCACTACCTGGCGGCCCATCCGGAGCAGCGCCAGCGTTTCAACGCCCTGGTGTTCGATGGTGTGCCGGCCAGTTACCGTGCGGTCGGGCGCTTTGCCCTCAGCACCTCGTGGATGACCTGGCCGCTGCAGGTGCCGCTGTCGTGGCTGGTGCCGGACGGCGACAGCGCGATCCGCTCGATCGAGCAGCTGAGCAGCCCGCCCAAGCTGTTCTTCCACAGCATCGACGATACCCTGGTGCCGATGGACAACGGCATCCGCCTGTACCAGCACGCGCCAGCGCCGCGGGTGCTGCAACTGACCCGTGGTGGCCACGTGCAGACCTTCGCCGACCCGACCTGGCGCCAGGTTATGCTGCGTTTTCTTGACGACCCCAGCCATTTCAACGGCCTGCGGCGGCTGGCCGAAGTGCCCAATTACCCTGACGAGAAGAACAAGCAATGAGTGAAGAACACAACGCCATCCCGCTGATCCTGACCGGTGTCGGGAGCATCATCGTGACGGTGGGGGCCTTGTGGTACTACGGTTACCTGCATTTCGCCAAGCCCGAAGATGCCCTGTTGCTGCAGGACTTCACCATGCTCAAGACCATCCCCGGCGAGGACTACAAGGTCTCGCTGGACCCGGCACCACAAATGGCCCAGTGCGTCGACGGCGTGTTGGTGCTGTTCGATACCCAGCAGAAAGGCCTGACAGGGGTGCTGGTGGACAACCGCAAGCGCGCGGTGCGTTGCATGGGCGAGGAAACCCCGCAGCAGGTGCAGTGAGCCATTATCTCTGCTGCCTGTGCTGGCCCTTTCGCGGCTGAAGCCGCTCCTACAAGGACCGCGCCAGTCCCTGTGGGAGCGGCTTCAGCCGCGAAAGGGCCAGCACAGGCAAAAGAAAGCCCCGCTTCGATCGCGGGGCTTGTCAGTTCAGCTAGCCAGCCTTACTGCTGTACCTGGCTCACAGAGCGAGGTGCCACCGGTTGGTTGTCGTTGGAGATGGTCACCTCCACCCGGCGGTTCTGCGCACGCCCCGAATTGCTCGAGTTGTCCGCGACGGGGTACTCCTTGCCATAGCCCTGGGCGACGATGCGCGCCGGGTCGACGCCGGCACGTACCAGTGCCATGCGTACGCTGTTGGCGCGGCGCTCCGACAGGCCCTGGTTGTAGTTGGCCGAGCCGACGCTGTCGGTGTAACCCTCGACGATCACCTTGCGTTCCGGGTTTTCCTGGAGGAATTGCGCCAGCTTGGTGACGTTCGGGTAGGCGTTGCTCTTGAGTTCGGCCTTGTTGAAGTCGAACAGCACGTCTCCGAAGGTGACCAGCGTGCCGCGGTCGGTCTGCTTGGCGTTGAGGCTGTCCTGCAGCTTGGCGATCTGTGCGTCGCGTGCGTCAAGCTTGGCCTGGGCGCGCTGGGCCGAAGCGTTCTTCAGTTCGCTTTCGGCAGTGCGCAGGGCGATGGTCTGCTTGGCCACTTCGACGCGCTGGTTGGTCAGGTAGGCCAATTGGTCGACCTTCTTCTCGTCTTCACGGTCCATGTAGGCCTTGTCGGCCTTGTTCAGCCAGTCCTGGGCGTCCTTGGTCTCCAGCGCCGCAACCTTGCTCGATTGCGGGTCGCTCTGCAGCGAGGAGAAGTTGGTGCGGGCCGATTCGAGGTTGGCGTTAGGGTCGTGCGAGCAGGCGGCAAGGCCGACGCTCAGGGCCAGCAGGGCGGGAATCATGACGTAGTTGCGCATAGTGTTCATCCTTTGATCGTGTGCGAAGACCGAGGTGGGCGGGGCAGGGCTCACTGAGCGCTGCGCAGCCCTTCCTCACGTACGTCCTGAACGCCCTGGCGGGCATCCTGCACGGCCTTCTGGGCCTTGGCCGCCTGGGCCTTGCGTTCGGCGAGGCGGGCGTCCCATTCGGCCTGTTCGGCCAGGCGCCTGGCGTCGTCGTACTTCTTGTCATGCATGGCGATCTCGGCCTGCTTGAACTTGTCCTGGGCCGCTTTCATTTCCACGGCGGCGAACTCGGTGCCGCCAGCGCTGACGGCCGAGTTCACGGCGGACTGGGTGACTGCATACTGCTCGGTGGGCGGGTTGCCCGCACAGCCGGCCAGGACCAGGCTGCTGCCCAAGGCCAGCGCTGCCAGCTTGAACCCGCGCACATGAGTGGATGAGGGTTTGTAGATGCGGGTGTTCTTGGTGGTCAGTTCCATTGGATCACTCCTGTTTACGACGTTGTCCGTAGCAGTCCATCGCTCGTTCCCTGACACGTGCGCGCGCTTCAGCTCAACGGTGCACAACGGCAGGTGTGCAGGGTTTTAGCGTGATGGCTATTGGCTGTGACTGACGCGTTTTTCGGATAGTTCAGAAAAAATCATCCTGAGCGGATAACTATTTCTGACTAATCGGTCAGTGCGATTCGCCTGGAACTTTCGCGCGGCGTAGCGGTATTCCGGGCCTTTGCCAGGCCCGGAGCGGGGGCGGCGGGTTACTTCTCGCTGTCGGCTGGCGGGTTGCTCAGGGCGTGCAGATGCTGTCGCGACAGTGACAGAAAGCGCGGAGTAGGGCCGATGTCTTCGTACAGCGGGTCGCCTTCCTCGTCGATGGCAATGACCTGGCGGCCTTGCACATAGGGGAAGCTGGCTTCCAGTTCCTCGAGGGCTGCCGCGACGAGCTCACCGAGCAGTTCCTCGGCGGTGCGCTTGGGGTACATGTCGATCAGCGCGGCCAGTCGCGCTTCGGACTCAAGGTCCAGATGCAGGACATGGCCCGTGGGGCTGAGGGTGCCGGCGGCATTCTGTTCCCAGTGCTGGGCGAGTTCACGGATTTTCATGCTGACCTCTGTTGACGCCTGAAAGGGCTGCAATGCATGGGAGTGTCGTGCTTTCACTTTAGTTTGCTTTGGCCGATCACGGCTTGCCATCGGCGCCTGGCTGTGGGCACTCTTGGAGCGAATACCGAGCCCCCTGTGGGAGCGGGTTCACCCGCGAACACCGGCGCCGCCGGTGCCAGGCACCGCGCTGGATCCTTCGCGGGTGAACCCGCTCCCACAGGGGATCGCGTAAGGGCTGAAAAAGGGATGCAATGCGCCAGAGCCGCGCCGGAGAGAGGGCCAATGACCGATATCGATGTGCGTTTGCGTGAAGATGTCCATGTGTTGGGTGAACTGCTTGGCGATACCATTCGCCTGCAGCATGGCGAGGCGTTCCTGCAGAAGATCGAGGACATCCGTCACAGTGCCAAGGCCGACCGCCGTAGCGCCGGCGAGCAACTGAGCTCGACCCTGGCGGACCTGGCCGATGAAGACTTGCTGCCCGTGGCCAGGGCCTTCAACCAGTTCCTCAACCTGGCCAACATGGCCGAGCAGTACCAGTTGATCCGCCGCCGCGACGCCGACCAGCCCGAGCCGTTCGAGGCCCGGGTGCTGCCCGAGTTGCTGGCGCGCCTGAAGCAGGCCGGGCACAGCAATGATGCCCTGGCCCGGCAATTGGCCAAGCTCGACATCCAACTGGTGCTCACTGCGCACCCCACCGAAGTGGCTCGCCGCACCCTGATCCAGAAGTACGACGCCATCGCCGGCCAACTGGCTGCCCAGGACCACCGCGACCTGACCCCGGGGGAACGCCAGCAGGTGCGCGAGCGCTTGCGCCGGCTGATCGCCGAGGCGTGGCACACCGAAGAAATCCGCCGCACCCGACCGACGCCGGTGGACGAAGCCAAGTGGGGCTTTGCGGTAATCGAGCATTCGCTGTGGCACGCCATCCCCAGCCACTTGCGCAAGGTCGACAAGGCCCTGCTGGAGGCTACCGGCCTGCGCCTGCCGCTGGAGGCGGCGCCGATCCGCTTCGCCTCGTGGATGGGCGGTGACCGCGATGGCAACCCCAACGTGACCGCAGCGGTCACCCGCGAAGTCCTGCTGCTGGCGCGCTGGATGGCTGCCGACCTGTTCCTGCGCGACATCGATGCGCTGGCTTCCGAGTTGTCCATGCAGCAGGCGGACGATGCGCTGCGTGAGCAGGTCGGCGACAGTGCCGAACCCTACCGCTCCCTGCTCAAGCAACTGCGCGATCGCCTGCGAGCAACGCGCGCGTGGGCGCATTCGGCATTGACCAGCAGCCAGCCGGCCAGCGCCGAGGTGCTGGTGGACAACCGCGACCTGATCGCGCCGCTGGAGCTGTGCTACCAGTCCCTGCACGCCTGCGGCATGGGTGTGATCGCCGAAGGCCCGTTGCTCGACTGCCTGCGCCGCGCCGTGACCTTTGGCCTGTTCCTGGGCCGCCTGGACGTGCGCCAGGACGCCGCTCGCCACCGTGATGCGTTGAGCGAGATTACCGACTACCTGGGCCTGGGGCGTTATGCCGACTGGGATGAAGAGCAGCGCATCGAGTTCCTCCAGGCCGAGCTGAAAAACCGCCGGCCACTGCTGCCCGCGCACTTCAAGCCGCAGGCCGATACCGCCGAGGTACTGGCCACCTGCCGGGAAATTGCCGCTGCGCCGGCCGCCTCGCTGGGCTCTTACGTCATCTCGATGGCCGGTGCTGCCTCGGATGTGCTGGCGGTGCAGTTGCTGCTCAAGGAGGCCGGCCTGACTCGGCCCATGCGCGTGGTGCCGCTGTTCGAGACCCTGGCCGACCTCGACAATGCCGGCCCGGTGATGCAGCGCCTGCTCGGCCTGCCAGGCTACCGCGCCAACCTGCGCGGCCCGCAGGAAGTGATGATCGGCTATTCCGACTCGGCCAAGGACGCTGGTACCACGGCTGCGGCCTGGGCGCAGTACCGGGCCCAGGAAAACCTGGTGCGTATCTGCGCCGAGCACCAGGTCGAGTTGCTGCTGTTCCACGGCCGTGGCGGCACGGTAGGCCGCGGCGGTGGCCCGGCCCACGCGGCGATACTGTCGCAGCCACCCGGTTCGGTGGCGGGACGCTTCCGCACCACCGAGCAGGGCGAGATGATTCGCTTCAAGTTCGGCTTGCCGGGCATCGCCGAGCAGAACCTGAACCTGTACCTGGCCGCCGTGCTCGAAGCCACCTTGTTGCCACCGCCACCACCGCAGCCGGCCTGGCGCGAGGTGATGGACCAACTGGCCGCCGATGGCGTCAAGGCCTACCGCGGCGTGGTGCGGGAGAACCCCGATTTTGTCGAGTACTTCCGCCAGTCCACCCCGGAGCAGGAACTGGGGCGCCTGCCGCTGGGCAGCCGCCCGGCCAAGCGCCGCGCCGGTGGCATCGAAAGCCTGCGGGCCATCCCGTGGATCTTCGGCTGGACCCAGACCCGCCTGATGCTGCCAGCCTGGCTTGGTTGGGAAACGGCATTGAACAATGCACTGGCGCGTGGCCAGGGTGAACTGCTGGCACAGATGCGCGAGCAATGGCCGTTCTTCCGCACCCGCATCGACATGCTCGAGATGGTGCTGGCCAAGGCCGATGCGCAGATCGCCGAGGCCTACGACGAACGTCTAGTGCAACCGCACCTGCTGCCTTTGGGTGCGCACCTGCGCGACCTATTGTCGCAGTCCTGCCAGGTGGTACTGGGCCTTACCGGGCAGCCGGTGCTACTGGCGCACAGCCCCGAGACGCTGGAATTCATCAGCCTGCGCAATACCTACCTGGACCCGTTGCACCGCCTGCAGGCCGAGTTGCTGGCCCGCTCGCGCAGCCGCGAAGCCGCTCTGGACAGCCCGTTGGAGCAGGCCTTGCTGGTCACTGTGGCGGGTATTGCGGCCGGCCTGCGCAACACCGGCTGAGGGCAGGCCCGGGGAGCACCGGGCAGGTGCCGTGCGGGGGATGCAAGTGGGCGAAGAGGGTGGTTGCGCCGGGCGCAACCGCCTGCCAGGCCAGCCGTAGGTGGCGCAATCCTGCAACTTTGGGACGCTTGTCTGGCTGCCGGGCGCTGTGTATCTTGAGCAGCCTTCTGACCGATTTATGGTCATACCCGATTTTCCGGACTTGGCCCTGGTCGCCGAATCCATTGAATTTCATAACAAAATTTGAGGAGCACGAGATGCGCGTAATTCTGCTGGGAGCTCCCGGGGCCGGTAAAGGTACTCAGGCAAAGTTCATCACCGAAAAGTTCGGTATCCCCCAGATTTCCACCGGTGACATGCTGCGTGCCGCCGTCAAGGCTGGTACCCCGCTGGGCCTGGAACTGAAGAAAGTCATGGATGCCGGCCAGCTGGTCTCCGACGAGTTGATCATCAGCCTGGTCAAGGAGCGCATCGCCCAGCCTGATTGCGCCAAGGGCTGCCTGTTCGACGGCTTCCCACGCACCATCCCGCAAGCCGAAGCCATGGTCGCTGCCGGTGTCGACATCGACGCCGTGGTCGAAATCGCCGTGGACGACGAGGAAATCGTCGGCCGCATGGCTGGCCGCCGCGTGCACCTGGCTTCGGGCCGCACCTACCACATTCAGTACAACCCGCCGAAAGTGGAAGGCAAGGACGACGAGACTGGTGAAGACCTGATCCAGCGTGATGACGACAAGGAAGAGACCGTTCGCCATCGCCTGTCGGTTTACCACAGCCAGACCAAGCCGCTGGTGGACTTCTACCAGAAGCTGTCGGCCGCCAATGCCGGCAAGCCGAAGTACAGCCACATCGAAGGCGTCGGCTCGGTCGAAGCCATCACCGCCAAGGTCCTGGCAGCCCTGAGCTGATCCAGCGCCTGACGCACCTCGACAACGGCCCGCTTGCGGGCCGTTGTCGTTTGTGGCCCTGTTGCCAAATGCGATCCCTGTAGGAGCGGCCTTGTGTCGCGATGGGGCGCGCAGCGGCCCCAAAAACTCAGCTTCGCCGCGAAAATTGCAGGGGCCGCTTTGCGGCCCATCGCGACACAAGGCCGCTCCTACAGGGACCGCGCCAGCCGAGCGGGCAATGGCCGTACAGCTGCCCCTTCGGGACACAACGCCGCCGCTGCTCTATACTGCCGCTCTTTTCCCCCTAGTACCTGGATACCCGTTCGATGACCACCCTCCTGGCCCTGGATACCGCCACCGAAGCCTGTTCCGTCGCACTTTTGCATGACGGCAAGGTAACCAGCCATTACGAGGTGATCCCGCGCATGCATGCCCAGAAGCTGCTGCCGATGATCAAGCAGCTGCTGGCCGAGTCCGGCGTGGCGCTGAATGCGCTGGATGCCATCGCCTTTGGCCGTGGGCCGGGCGCTTTCACCGGCGTGCGCATTGCCATCGGGGTGGTCCAGGGCCTGGCCTTCGCACTGGAACGCCCGGTTTTGCCGGTGTCCAACCTGGCCGCGCTGGCCCAGGGCGCGCTGCGCGAACACGGTGTACAGCAAGTGGCGGCCGCCATTGATGCGCGCATGGATGAAGTGTATTGGGGCTGCTACCAGGCCGCCGAAGGTGAAATGCGCCTGGTCGGCCAGGAGGCAGTGCTGCCGCCCGAGCAGGTGGCGCTGCCGGTGGGCAGCGCTGGCGAGTGGTTCGGCGCCGGTACCGGTTGGGGTTATGCCGAGCGCCTGGCAGTGCAGGTGGCCGCCAGCAATGCCAGTGCCTTGCCCAACGCCCTGGACATCCTCAGCCTGGCCAGCTTTGCCTGGGCGCGTGGCGAGGCGATCGTTGCCGAACAGGCGCAACCGGTCTACCTGCGCGATAATGTAGCGACACCCAAGAAGCGCTGAGTGTTGTTCGTCGGTTATCGCCGATGACACTAAAACCTTTTGCGCGATCTGTGGTCCAGTTATCACTCGAGCATTAGCGATGGAACCCTGATGCTGCTAAATTGCCATCATTGGTTCTGAGTGCTCATGCCATGCGTATCGACGGTTTCTCATCGCAGTCCTATCCGATCAAGCGCACCCCGCGCAAGGCAGCGGTGCGTGACGAGGCCATCGATGATGCCGAGGTGATCGAGGAGGTCGAAACCGCCCCTCAGGAAGCCACCGCCCGCCGTCGCAGCGGTGGCCTGCCAGCCCGCCAGCAGGACATGATTTTCCCCCGCGCCCGTGACCGCCGCACCGCTACCGCATTGGCCAGCTACCTGAGCACTGCCGGTTTTACCGACTGGGACATGGAAGTACTGGGGCTCGACCTGTACATTTAGTGGATGAGTCCATCACCACTGCCTTATTTTCTCGGTTGCCCGTCATGGAGCGAAAACGCCTGGCGCGACTACCTGTATCCCGCCGACGCCAACAGCGGTGAAATGCTCGGCTACTACAGCCAGGTGTTCAACGCCGTCGAGGGCAATACCACTTTCTACGCACGTCCCGCACCCGGCACCATTGCGCGCTGGGCGCAGATCATGCCCGAACACTTTCGCTTCACTGCCAAGTTCCCCCGGGACATCAGCCATGAAGGCGACCTGCGCGATCAGCTGGAACCGGCCTTTGACTTCACCCGCCTGATGGCCCCGCTGGGCCAGCGCGTAGCGCCGTACTGGCTACAGTTGCCGGCCCAGTTCAGCCCCGCACGGCTGGGCGAGCTTTGCCACTTCCTTGACGAAGTCGGAGTGCCGGTGGCCGTGGAGGTGCGCAACCAGGCTTTCTTCGCCAAGGGTGAAGAAGAGCGGTTGCTCAACCGCCTGCTGCATGAGCGCGGTGTGGAGCGTATCTGCCTGGACCCGCGCGCCTTGTTCAGCTGCACCTCTCGTGACCCTGCCGTGCTGCATGCGCAGGCTAAGAAGCCCAAAGTACCGCCTCGCCCGGCAGCCTTCACCCAGCACCCGCAGGTGCGCTTCATCGGCCACCCGCAGCTGGAGGCCAACGAGGCCTTTCTTACCCCCTGGGTGGACAAGGTCGCCGCCTGGATCGAGGAAGGCCGCAACCCATACATCTTCCTGCACACCTCGGACAACCACCTGGCCGCGGCGCTGGCCCAGCGCTTTCATCAACGCCTGATGCAGCGCCTGCCAGGCCTTGCCGCGTTGCCGGAATTGCCGCGCACCCCCGAGGTCGAACAATTGGGGCTACTCTGACCTTCCCCTGACTGCCGGAGGTTGAACCATGGATGTGCAAACCCTGCGAGCCGAAGCCTTCAAGGCCCTGCACGAGCGCGACAGCGCCTTCGTCATCCCCAACCCGTGGGATGCCGGCTCGGCCAAGTTGCTGGCCAGCCTGGGCTTCGAGGCGCTGGCCACCACCAGTGCAGGCCTGGCTTTCAGCCTGGGCCGTCCGGACGCCGAAGGCGCCTTGAGCCTGGACGATACCCTTGATAATGCCGGGGAGATCGTCGATGCCACCCCGCTGCCGGTGGCTGCCGACTTGGAGAACGGCTTTGGTGACCTGCCCGAAGATTGTGCCCAGACCATCCTGCGCGCTGCCGAGGCTGGCCTGGTAGGCGGTTCCATCGAAGATGCCAGTGGCCGCAGTGAAGCGCCCATCTACGACTTCGGGCTGGCCGTGGAGCGCATTCGTGCAGCTGTGCAGGCAGCGCGTAGCCTGTCGTTCCCGTTCACCCTGTGCGCCCGGGCAGAGAACCTGCTGCACGGGCGCATGGACCTGGACGACACCATCCTGCGCCTGCAGGCCTACGCCGAGGCCGGTGCTGATGTGCTGTACGCGCCAGGGCTGCGTACTGTCGAGGAAATCCGCGCGGTGGTGCAGGCCCTAGCGCCGCGGCCGGTGAATGTGCTGATGGGCATGGCGGGCGTGCCGCTGAGCGTCAACCAGTTGCAGGATCTGGGTGTACGCCGCATCAGCGTCGGCTCGTCGCTTGCCCGTGCCGCGTTGGGGGCCTTCCACCGTGCCGCGCTGGAGATTCGCGATGAGGGCACCTTCGGCTATGGGGAGCAGGCGCTGCCGTTCGCACAACTCAACGACCTGTTCCGCCGCTGATGAGGGCCGTGCTGGCGTTGCTGGCCAGCCTGCCGCTGCTTGCGGGGCTGGCCTGGCACCTGGGTTGGCGGCTGCCCGCCGCGTGGAACCCGTGGGCGCCGCTGGACGTGCGTCAGCCCCCCAACCTGCTGACCCCATACAAGTTGTCCCGCCTTCGCGATGACCCGATGCTGTGTCGCCTGGCACTTCAAACCAGCCAGCTGCGCTACCGGGCACAAGCCGACAGTTCGGCTACTGCCAACTGCCCATTGCGGAATGTATGGCGTATCGACAGTGGTCAGGCGCGGCTCGGCGGCAGCTTCCTGGCCAGTTGTCCGTTGGCAGTGGCATATGCACTGTTCGAAAACCATGGGCTGCAGCCTGTGGCGCAACGGGTGTTGGGGCAGCCGGTGGCTCAGGTCGACCACCTGGGCAGTTTTGCCTGCCGCAATGTCTACCACCGCAAGCAGGGCCGGCTGAGCCAGCACGCCACGGCCGATGCCCTGGACATCAGTGGCTTTCGCCTGCGGGACGGCCAGCGCATCGTCCTTGCGCGGGACTGGCAGGCGGGCGGGCAGAAAGCGGAATTCCTTCGACAGGTGCAGCGGGCGGCCTGCGACAGCTTCAGCACGGTACTGGGGCCGGACTACAACGCTGCACACCATAACCACTTTCATGTGGACATGGGCCGCTGGCAGATCTGTCGCTGAGCGTGGGCGCGTTCAGGCGTGGGCGCGCACGTTGTTAAGCACCACCGGGCGTGCCCAGTGGATGTCGAACTCCAGGTCGTTCTGTTGCTTGGCCAGGGTGGCGTCATCGAACGGTTCGGGCGCCGGGTCCAGCAGGTTGGTCTCGAACTCGGCGATCGGCAGGAACAGCGAGCGCGGAGCAGGGCCGGGGCCGGGCTCGGCAATCGGGTGACCTTGGCTCATCACCACCGGGCGCAGCCAGCTGTTGCTGATATCGAGCTGGCGCTGCTGCTCGATCAGCTCGACTGCGCTGAACGGCTCGGGGGCGGGCGGCAGCAGGTTGGCTTCGAGTTCTGCCTTGGGCAGGAACAGTGGCTCGGGCGGTGCCACGATGGTGTCATGCACCGGGCAGGCACGCTGGGCGTCGATCAGGGCTAGCGCCCGGGCGCCGCCGATCGGCTCGCCACTGCTCTGGTCGTATTGCACGAACGACTGGCTGACGCTGTCTACGGGCTCTTCCTGCTGCTCGGCCATGGCCCGGGCAAAGAAATCCTGCCACAGGTGGCTGACGCCCCCGAGTGCCTGAGTGTTGTGCTGACTGTAGTTGCCGACAGGCGACAGGTAGGTCAAGCCGATGGGAAGAGTATCTGACATGGCAGTCGCGCGCGTTGTGCTCTGGCAGAATAGCGGGATATTGCCTGTATCGGCCGAAGTAGCCGATACATTAAGGGCTGGGTTTAATTTCTAGGTGTGAATGATGGAAGAGCAGGGCACAGGTATCCGGGTCGAGGCGATGTCGGCTGAATTCGAGGCGCAAGCTGCTGCGTGGGCCGAGCGCCTTGAGCTGCCGCTGCAGGACGATGCTGCCGGGTTCGCCGTGCAGGTGGGCGTTGATGGCTTGCAGATCCAGCAATTGGGCCCGCAGGCCCCGGGGCCGGTGCGGGTGGACTTTGTCGAAGGCCAGGCCGCGCACCGGCGCATGTTCGGTGGTGGCAACGGGCAGATGATCGCCAAGGCGGTGGGCATTGCTCAGGGCGTGCGTCCGCAGGTACTGGATGCCACTGCCGGGCTGGGCAAGGACGCGTTCGTGCTGGCCAGCCTGGGCTGCCAGATGACCCTGATCGAGCGCCAGCCGCTGATTGCCGCGCTGCTGGAGGACGGCCTGGCGCGGGCGCGGTCGGATGAAGAGGTGGGGCCGATCGTGGGGCGCATGCGCCTGCTGACCGGCAACGCCATCGAGCGCATGCGCTCCTGGGAAGGCGAGGCGCCCCAGGTGATCTACCTCGACCCGATGTTCCCGCACCGGGACAAGAGTGCGCTGGTGAAGAAGGAAATGCGTGTGTTCCGCCCGTTGGTCGGTGATGACCTGGATGCCCCGGCCCTGCTCGAAGCTGCCCTGGCCCTGGCCAGCCACCGGGTGGTGGTGAAGCGGCCGCGCAAGGCGCCGATCATCGACGGGCCGAAGCCGAGCCATAGCCTGGAGGGCAAGTCGAGTCGGTATGACATTTATCCGAAGAAAGCGTTAAAGGCTTAGCCATCACGCAGACGGCGCAAGCGTACCTGCATATCCTCTATTAGCAGATCCTCCGGTATCATATTGATAAGCGATTGTGGTGTCGGAGGGGCTAGTAGCTCTTCAGAAAGTATGCCGGTTGTATTTTTCAAGTTCGGGACGTTGTCAATAAATTCTTTGATAATGTCTGGATTATATCGGTTGTGCTCGTCGAGCACTAAATTGTCCAGTTTGCTGCGTTGTCCTTGGAGAATATCATTTTTGGCGATGGTATTGTTTACTGTGCTCTGCTCGCCGTTTGAGAGAGCCCAGTTCAGCTCCTCTATCACTTGCTTTTCGCGTTTTGCGATTGATTTTTTTAAAGCCTTGTATTCGTTTTTAGAAAGTGTAGGGTTTCTTTCCTCCAATCGTGGCGCAAGCTTTTCGTATGAATATCCACCACGTTTCCATTTGAAAATTGATCTGAAAGATTTACCACTAGGGTCTACTCTGTTTATGGGGTCGTTGGCGCAGTAGGCATAGGCATTGATACCACCTCTATCAAACGGCGACAAACTGTCCGGGCTATGGAAACGCATTATTCCAGGGTTGAAAAGGCGGTGGCCATTACCTAGTAAGTAACCTATTCCAGAGGCCAACAAACTCTGGCCCGTGAATCGGGATAACAATGAGCTGCCAAGTGGGTAACTGTCTTTGCCAAAGGGGCTGTAGGCAATGGTGGTCTGGCCTTGCGAATTGATTGCGACTGTTGAATCTTGTGCATCGGTGGCCAGTAGTCGTTTTTGCGCAGTTTTACTATTCGTTTCGCACAGGTTCTGGTGGTTGGCACTGACCACTGTGTGGTGAGCACCGCTCGTATGCAATACCGAGAGTTTGCTGCCCTTGTAAAAGAGCTTGAGTGCTTGCAATCGCATGGTGGTGACGCTCATGTGCAGGGTGTGCATGCGAGCCTGTCACGAAGATGCCTAATTGGATACTGGCAAAACTGTCAGGTAAGTGTGCTGGTTTCCAGCACGGTGATTGACGGACGCGTTCCTGCAGGCACTATGCCGCCTTTGAAGGCCGCGCTGGGCCTGTGGGAGCGTTTTACCCGCGAAGAAGCTGACGTGGTGGATGGCACCGGCTTTGCCGGTGTTCGCGGCTAAAGCCGCTCCCACAGGGACCGCGACAGCTTTCGAGGGTGTGCAAGAAAGTTACGCCTGCAAAAAGACCGCGTTTGCCAGCAGATGCCTCAGGCCTGGTAAGCTCGCAAGAATACCCCCACCACCTCGCGCACATGCGCTTCCGCCTCGTCACCTTCCAGCGGCCCGGCACACCCCAGCAGCAACCGATAATCCGGCGCGCCCTTGACCAGGCAGAAGAAGTGTTCGGCAGCTCGCAGCGGGTTGTCGATGCGCAGCAGCCCGCGCTCATGCGCCCCGCGCAGCAAAGCTTCCATCCCCGCCAGCACGCGCTTGGGCCCGGCTTCGTAGAAGTACTCGCCAAAGCTCGGGTCCAGACTGCCCTGGGCCATGATCAAGCGGCTGAGCTTGACCGCCTCATCACTGCTGATCAGCGCCTGGAAACCACGGGCAATGGTCAGTAGCACCTCTTCCACCGGCACCCCCTCGGGATACTCGAACAGCATGTCGGGCAACTGGATCTGGCAGGTTGCCATGACCGCCGAGCCAAAAAGCGTCTGCTTGTCGGTGAAGTGGCTGTATACGGTGAGCTTTGAAACACCTGCCGCCGCAGCGACCGCATCCATGCTGGTGTTGGCGTAGCCGAGGCTGAGGAAAAGGGCTTTGGCTGCTTCGAGAATTGCCTCGCGTTTGGCCAGGTCCTTGGGCCGGCCCGGGCCGATGGGTGCGTCGTTGGACATTGTGGTCTGCATCTGGTTGAAGAAACACCATCTTAACGGTTCAGGCGCCATCCGGCTAAAGCCTGCGGGGAAAACCTGTGTGGCGGTAAATTGACGAGATAATTTTAACGTGTGTAACTTCGCGCCATTCGTCGATTAGTTGACTTTTCGTCGAATGCAGAAGTGCCCTCATGGGGGCGCCCGATGAGCCCAAGCCATTGATTTTCAGCGGCGGGACGGGGTGAGCATGGCTCCCATCCACATGGGTCTTGAGGTGCTGCCTGCCGGCGCGAGGGACTGGCAGCAGGCAAGGTTCGCCTAGACTCCACCGAAGGGTCTGTAGGAAAAGGCTTACAAGGGGAGGACATGGAACGTTTTTCATGGGAGGCAAGCAGATGATGCCGGACCATATAAAGATGATACGTGTGATGCTGATCGATTGTCGGCCTCTGGTGCTCCTGGGGCTTCACGATCTGATAAATGCCAGAAAGCCCCGTATGGAAGTGAGTGGTCAGGCCACCACCTATACCCATGCGCTGGAACTTGCCGACCAGTTGCGGCCCGATGTCATTTTCTTCAGCTTTTTTCCAGATGCGCTGGACCCGCTCGAGGTAGTTGCCGAACTCGCGCGCTCTGGCGACATGAAAGTGCTGGTACTCAAAGGGGTGTATGAGGCCGCCCCCGTTGCACAGGCCATTGAGGCGGGCGCGCTTGGCATCGTGCTGGCCGAGGATTCAACGGAGTCGATTATCCAGGCCATCATCAAAGTCCACCATTGCGACATCGGGCTGGACAGGGCCTGGGTCAGTGGGCTTTCCGGTTATGCTTCGGCCAGGCATATACCCTTCAGGTGTAATCCGGCGCAGGCGAAACATGCACGGCTGACGTTGCGCGAGCGGGAACTCGTTCGCGCCATCGTTGGCGATCCGTCTGCCAAGTACCTGTGCATCGCCGGGCGCTTGGGCATCAGCGAACACACCGTGCACAATCACCTCAGCAGCATCTATCAGAAGCTCAACCTCACCAACCGCATCGACTTGCTGATGTATGCGGTGCGGCACGGACTCACCGGTGGCGAAGAGCCGCCTGCGTCCAAATCGGGAGAGATGGACTGAATGCCCATTGGCCAAGGCCTTTGGGGGCGAAGCTCCTTTTGGGCTGCGCTGTCGCGCAGATAACAACTATCGCTCGTTTGA